>JAUMAI010000370.1:0-33285 GCA_032116775.1 Pirellula sp.
GACTGGTAGCTCGCTCTAAATCATTTTCAGCTCCCACTGTTGTCTGATTGTAGATGAGCCTCTCCGCTGCTCGTCCACCCAAAAGCATAACCAATTCGTCTAGCAGTTCGGTTTCCGACATGCTAACACGATCTTCGGATGGAAGTATTTGTGTGCTGCCGAGGGAGCGACCGCGAGGAATGATCGTAACTTTATGAACTCGCTGAGCGCCGGGCAGGAACCAAGCAGCGATAGTATGCCCCGCTTCATGATAAGCGGTCTTTTCTTTTTCATCCCGCTGCAAGACCTCTTCTCTCTTCGCGCCGATAAGCACTTTGTCGCGAGCGTACTCGAAGTCTTCCATCGCAACTCGTGTCTTGTCTTGTCGAGCTGCCCAAAGAGCAGACTCGTTCACAATATTTCGTATGTCAGCCCCTGTGAGTCCGACAGTAGCAGCGGCCAACTTCTCGAGATCAACATCTTGATCCAGAGGTACTTCTCGGACGTGAACCTTAAAGATCTCCAGTCGTCCCTTGAGTGTCGGGCGAGATACGGTGATATGTCGATCGAAACGACCTGGTCGTAATAGTGCCGGATCCAGAACATCGGGACGGTTGGTCGCAGCTACCACAATGACAGAATCACTTGGTGAGAAGCCATCCATCTCGCTCAAAATTTGATTGAGCGTTTGTTCTCTTTCATCATGCCCGCCACCTAAACCAGCACCTCTCTGCCGTCCTACCGCGTCGATTTCATCGACGAAGATAATCGCAGGGGAATTCTCTTTAGCGGTCTGGAAAAGATCGCGGACTCGACTAGCGCCGACCCCAACGAACATCTGAATGAACTCGCTACCCGATACCGAGTAAAAAGGTACACCAGCTTCTCCAGCAATCGCTCGAGCCAAAAGCGTTTTGCCTGTACCCGGAGGTCCATTGAGCAATACACCTTTGGGAACGCGCCCTCCGAGCTTTTGAAATTTTTCTGGGCTTTTTAAGTAGTCAACAATTTCTTGCAAGTCAGCTTTTACACCCTCTAAACCGGCAACATCTTTGAAGGTCGTTTGCTGATCGGATGGTTCATAACGTTTGGCAGTTGAGCGGCTGAAGCTCGACAAGAATCCGCCACCTACGATTTGATCGCGCGTACGTCGATAGAGCATCCAGATCGTAAAAATTACCGCCAAGGGCAGGGCCAACATCAGAAACATCATGAGCGACTGCGTTGGATCTGATGCCTCGGCGTCAACTTCGGCACCGCTCGCCTCTAACTTGGCGATCAACTCGGTTCGATACGCATCTCCGGGCGGAAGATTCACATAGAATTCGCGGTTTAAACGCGCTGGCGCGCCGTTGACTTGCTTTGGTGGTACCAACTCACCTTTGGCATCAACCTCTGCCGGTGCATCCGGTTCGACCTTAAAGAATCCGCGGGCAGCAATCGGACCGATCACTACGCTTTGAATGTTGTTAGCTTCCACCTGTTTCAGGAAGAAGCTGTACTTGATTTCGGAAACCTTTCCAACACCGTTGTTGTAGAACAAAAAGATTCCCAGCAGGGCGACGATGGTCAAAATGATCCACCAATTTTGTGGACGTCGCGTACCTGCGGCCCGTTCACCACCCCGGTTGTTGTCATCCTTAGTCGGCTTATCCATGAACGGCCTTTCTTATGGCTCACCTCAGCATCGCATAAAGCTAGGACATTCTAGTCAACAATCAACAATCTGGCGACCGACCGAACCCCAGATCACCCCCAGTTCGAAGCCCTTTTTTTGGGCAAAATCGCCTAAAAAACACGATAAAGAGCGCCTAATTGAACCAAACCCCCTCTTCCCCAAAATCGGCAATTTAACCATTTGTGAGCTGGCTGATCACCTCTTGTGGCAATGCCTTGGGTAAGGGGCGTCCAGCGTTTTGAGCCAACTTCAGGTCGCGCAGACCATCCTTGGGTGTCAGGCGGCGGATCAATAGACAGTGCTCCCAAGCATAACCATCAGCTAGTAACCGCCAAGTCCAATACCAATCGGGCTTGGCTGCTACACCTGAGCTTGGGACCGAAGTATTAGCAGAATCCATCACAGAATCCGCGGTCTTCGGAGAGACTGGCTCCAGCGGCATAACCAGCTGAGCCTTAGCCACATCGCGAGCCCCAGAAACCTCGCTTGTTCGGACCGGCAGTGAATTCATTTTGTCGGCAACGATTTCTGTCGGTTTATCAGTTGTAGTAACTGGGATACCCTCGGCTCCATCACGTCGCTCTACCACCGGCGTGCTGGCGAACTTCGAGGACTCCTGGGCCTGATGAGAGGCTTCGCGCTCGAGCGGTTTACGAGTCGGTTTGGCTGCTGCTTCCGTCGGTGATAACTCTTCCAACTTTGAGCGCAGCGCTTTGCTCAATGTCAATTCGGGCCATCGATCCGTTCCTTTCAAAACCCCTTCACCAACGGGCGTTACAAACACCGTCGGTCGATGAGCCGTGACTTCCTGTTGCCCCAACACTCCTACTTGCAACAATGCATCCACAACCTGAACCGCCTGGGTTTGACTGAGCTTCGCCAGCATTCCAAAACCGGCTAAGCGTTCTAATCGCAATCTTTGGACTTTTGCATTTTGCGAACCTTGCAGGAATTGTGCTAAAAGATTCTTACCGAGCCGACCGTGCGTTCGCGCAATGGCTTCCAAAACTCGCTGCATAATCTGAGGAGTGGCAGCGGCTGAATTCTCAGTGGAAGGAACTTTTTGCTCTTGCTCTTTGCTTATTCCGCTGCTGGAGACCGCAGCAACTCTCGGCCATCCCACCTTACCCTGGCATCGATCACACAAACCACAAGGCTTGGCATGCGGATCACCAAAATACTCGAGAATACTCATCTGCCTACAAATGCGTGCTTGGGCAAATGCAATCACTTGATCAAGCTTCTCGATTTCTGCTTTCTTGCGTTGCAACAATTGATTGAAATCAATCTTCAATTCATCGAAGGGTATTCCATGTTTGCGCAAATGAACCGCTCGACCACGAAAGGGTGGTACATACTCGACCGATTCCAACTTCGTGACCTCACGCAAACCTCGCAACAAGCTGTCGTGATCCAAGTCCGCTTGCTGTTCGAGCCAGCGCGGATGCACATAAACAGCTTCATAACGGCGATCTCCGACAGCCTTTTCCAGAGCTCGCATCACTTTGCGTTGATTCTTTGCTTCGCGCGGCAGGACGTCGATAAGGCTGGGCAAATCGCTGGAAATGCGAACCATAGCCATCCCCTGCCCCGCCTCCAATCGCTCTAAAACTCCGGTGCGAGTGAGGATCTGCAAACTAGTACCGACCGCTTCAGCAGAGACAGACAATTGCAACGCATCACGAATCTCTTGTTGCGTCTGCTCTATCGGGTCCGCTTCCTGCTCGCATACATATTCATAAACCCGCTTGACGATATCTTTACTGGGATGCGAGTTTTCAATAAAGAACTCTTGAACAAACCGATCCTGATAGCCATACAACAGAACACACTGCGATGGTAAACCGTCGCGCCCAGCCCTACCAGCCTCTTGATAATACGCTTCCAGCGAACCGGGCATATTGTAATGGACAACAAAGCGAAGATCGGACTTATCGATTCCCATCCCGAAAGCGTTCGTGGCAACGATCATTTCGAGTTGCCCATTCATAAAGCGATCTTGAATGGCTCGACGCTGTTCAGGGAGCAAGCCAGCATGATAACTGCCGACAGATAATTTCAATTCCTGAGTACAGTACTCAACGAGTTCCTCGCAACGCTTACGAGTAGCAGCATAAATAATTCCGGAACCAGGACGGCTCTCCAAGAAATTCTTCAGCTCCTGCTGCTTATCTTTTTCGCTTTGGCAATGGACCACCCCAAAATGCAAATTGGTTCGCGCAAAACCATTGATAAACTCTTTCGGATTCCGCAAACCGAGCGTGTGGACAATGTCTTCGCGTACAAGTTGCGTGGCCGTGGCGGTCAATGCGATCGTCTGAATATCCCCCAGCCACTGGCGAAACTTACCCAGACGAGCATAATCAGGACGAAAATCATGCCCCCACTGACTAATACAATGCGCTTCATCAATCGCTAGTAATTGAATTGGAGTGGCTCGGATCGATTCAATAAAACGAGAATTTCGCAGTCGCTCCGGAGCAACATATAACAAGCGATACTTGCCTGCAGCAACATCCTGTAATCGATATTGCTGTTCGGCGGGAGATAAGGTGGAATTGATCAAGGTTGCCGGAATACCACGTTGATTCAAACTATCCACTTGATCTTTCATCAGCGCGATCAGTGGCGATACAACGATTGTCAAACCAGGACGAACGACAC
This sequence comes from Pirellula sp., assembly GCA_032116775.1. Taxonomy (GTDB): domain Bacteria; phylum Planctomycetota; class Planctomycetia; order Pirellulales; family Pirellulaceae; genus JAFLCP01. The sequence continues at coordinate 4,322 of JAUMAI010000370.1, forward strand.
TGGGCAATTGATAACAGAGACTCTTACCACCACCAGTGGGCATCACGCATAAACAATCTTCGCCAGCCACAACCTGCTCGATCACTTCACGTTGGCCTGGACGAAACGAAGAGAGCCCAAACTTCCCCAAAGCATCGTCGATATTATATCCTGCCAGTTCGGCGCTCATTCTCGGTAATCCTTTCGCTAGGCAGTATATCGACTTGCGATCGACCTGTGTTAGGTCGCTCCCAAGACCCGAACATTCTAGCGAGGAATCGGCGAAAAGACTAACCAGCTACCGCTGCTTCAACGGCATGCTTGATGTCCGTTTGGGGCAAGGCGCTTCGTAATTCGGCCACCTTTGCAGCAGTAACTTGGGTATTATCCAGAATCAGCGTTTTGAGCCCTTTCAGACGACTCAGAACACCTACTCCTTCATCATTAACGGCCGTCTTACCCAAGTGCAGAAACTCCAGGGTTTGAATCTCCGCAATCGTCGACAATGACGAATTATCAATACCAGCCACATCATCCAGATTAAGCCGTTTGAGCGGCATTTTTTTCAAGTTTCCGATACCTGCATTGGTCACTTTGGTGCGGAGCAGATTCAGATCCACTAACGCGGGTAAGCTAGCGATTTTTTCTAGGCCAACATCGTCGACCGCAGTTTCACTGAGATCCAACTCGGCCAAATTTGCCAACCCCTGCAATGATTGCATACCACTGGAGGTAATCGCTGTTCCACGCAATTTCACCTTAGTCAGCTTCGTGGCATCCTTAATTGACTCCAGCCCGAGATCTCCGATGGGTGATTTATAAAGATCGAGATCTTTTAAACTCGTCAACACTTTCAGCGATCCCATACCAGCATCAGTAATAGACGTCTCTTGCATGGTCAGCATCTGAAGATCGATTAGCGATTCTAAACTCTTGGCCCCCACGTCGGTAATCTTGGCTCCGCCGATTAATAAACTCTTCAGCTTTGAAAACTTAGCAATGGCAGCTAGACCATTATCACCGATTTCTTTGCAACCGCGCAGATCCAACAGTTCGAGTTCGGTCAGTTGATTGAGCTTTGATAGGGCCGAACCGGAAATATCCGTTCCGCGCAAACGCAACTTGCGCAACGTACTCACATTGTTCAGTACCTCAAACTTGTCGTCCGATATTTTAGATCCTTCTAAACTTAGATCTTGCAATTTACGAATCGTCAATAAAATTCGGAACGATTCCGAGGTAACCGATGAGCTTTGCGCGATATTCAAGGTCGATAGGTTCGGATGGCCGGCCAGCAAGCCAATAGCCGAATCATCTATTTGCTCACCAGACAGTATGAGTGTCTCTAAGAAGGGTACCCCCTGCAGCCAAGTGAGTTGCTCGTAGTTGCCTCCACCCGCTTTGCGAAAATCAGCCGAAACCAACTTCCCATCTTTGTTGGTTTTTACCTCGATACCGGGAAGTGCTTCAATTTGATCACGATAGTCCAAATTTTCTTGGTTAGAATATCTTCGCATATCGTATTGCGGTGAACCGGGTACTCCAGCCTCTATTACAGTTGGTGAAGGAAGGAACCTTGGTAAAGGCGTTCCCCTCTCCTGCTCCACCTTCTCGCGATTTCCGCAACCAACAGTGCTAACCCACAGACACAACAACAATAAACTGGCTAATCTCATGGATTCTCTCGCAGCCTGCTTTTAAATGTACTGCAGAAGCCTGACACCAAATTGTCAATCGCTTTCAAGATCGCAAAATCACCCTCTAACCACCTCTTCAGCGTAACTCCCACAGAGAAGTTGCGTCCACCCCCAGGCGACCTATCGAACAATTTTACTTATCCTGTTAAAAGCTTGTTTCTCGCGATCGAGTGATTGCGAAAATATCAGCCAGAACGCTTTTCAAGCTGAAACCGTTCATTTGCAAGATCAAAAACGCACCTTGCCCTCAGCTAATGCCCTCATGAATAACTTACAACTGACCTCAAAGGCCGACCTTCTTCCCTTGCGTGTAGAAGTCGCAATGCTTCCTAACGCAGCCGAGCTTTTTTCTTTGGAACGAGGCCTGGCAGTCGTAATCGATACCCTGCGTTTCACCACCAGCGCGATTACCGCACTCGCAGTGGGAGCAAAATATGTCCAAACCTGCACAACCGTTGAGCAGGCTCTGCAGATCCGTCGCTCACTTGGCCCGGAATTGCTGCTGTGCGGTGAACGAGAAGGGATTCGTATCGATGGATTCGATCTTGGCAACTCACCCTTGGAATACACCGCTGAGAATGTCGCTCAACGTCCGTTGCTCTTTTCTACAACCAACGGAACAGTGGCTGTAGAAACTGCGCAGCGACGTGGCGCTCAACGGATCATGCTGGCAGCTCTCATCAACCGAAGATCGATAGCAGAGCACATGCTGGAGTTTCTAAATTCCGAGGTTACACCACCCACTGAAGATAAAAATCGTAGTTGGTCTGCAATCACGTTGATGTGCGCTGGAACCGATGGCCTAGTCACCGGCGAAGATGTTCTCACCGCTGGCGCAATCATCGATCACTTACAAGTGGTCCTCGAGCAACCCAAAAACCAGACGATTAAAAATCGGATCCTGTTCTCAGACGCAGCGGTAATTGCCAATCGCTATTGGCAGACTCTCGCGTCACAAAGTGTTAACGATGAAGATCTAAATCATGGAATTTGCGATCACTTCCATCATGTACGAGGTGGAGCCAAGCTCCTGGAACTTAACTACCATCAAGATTTAAAAGCGGCTGCAGCGGTGGATCAATACGACTGCGTGCCGAGTTGTGATCTCTCCTCAATAACCGATGGAATCGTTCGTTTTACAAAGCGCCCTTAAGCTCAGTAACCAACTCGTCGATACTGCTAAGAACGGCTTGTTCGCCTTGAGCCGCAGCATCGGCGATGCGTCGCACTAGGGCCGAGCCAACAATGATCCCATCGGCAACCGGTGCCAACTTACGAACATGCTCAGGCTGACTGATGCCGAAGCCGATGCAGATTGGCAAGTCCGTTCGCTGACGTAACCATTGAACTTGATCGAGAAGCCCCGGGGGTAACTCCTGACGCTCACCCGTAATACCCGTCACAGAAACAAAGTAAATAAAACCGGAACTGCGTTCAGCAATTCTCACGGCTCGTTCGCGAGGCGTTGTCGGGGTGACGAGTTGAATCAAATTGAAATCTTCTCGCTTGCAGATCGCAGCGAACTCATCCGCTTCTTCAACCAACAAGTCGGGAATGATCGCGCCGCAAACGCCAGCAGCCTTTGCTTGCTGAACAAATTGCTCAAGTCCCTTGCGATACACGACTGCGTAACTGAGCATCGTTAACAGTGGCATCTTGACGGTCGGTGAGACTTCTTTGACCGTATCAAAAATCTGCGACAGCTTGATTCCGTGAGCTAACGCACGCGTGTAGGAAGCCTGAATCACAGGACCATCTGCAATTGGATCGCTATAGGGAACGCCCACTTCGGCAATAGAACACCCCAAGGAATCGAGACGACGCAATATTTTCGCCGTCATTTCGAGACTCGGATCTCCGGCAGTTACGAATGGTATGAAAGCCTTCTTCTTCTCAGCGCGTAAGCGGACAAATAGTTCGTCCAAAATTGTCATAGTATTTTTTCTAGTAGCTCGATGTATGAAGAAAATTGTTCGTTTGACTTCGCCTGCGTCAATCACGCAGTTTTCGAAAACACTGCTTTAGAAATACTCACGCAGGGCTAGCCTATTACCATTCCTGTCCCTTGAGACGAGCTATTTCAGCTGCGTCTTTATCTCCGCGACCCGACAAGCAGATGACCAAGTGCTGGTTCGGTTTCATCGTCTTGGCAATCTCTACGGCCTTAGCAATTGCATGACAAGTCTCGAGTGCTGGCAGAATACCTTCATTTCGAGCTAACAGGTCAAAGGCTTGCAAAGCTTCGTCGTCTTGGCAATCGATATAGTCTACGCGACCAGTATCTTTCCAGTAGCTATGTTCAGGACCGACACCTGGATAGTCGAGACCTGCCGATATGGAATGCACATCGCTGGTCTGGCCATCTTCATCTTGCATCACATAGCTATAACTTCCATGCAAGACACCGGGAGTACCGTGCGATAGTGGTGATGCATGTTGGCCAGGTTGAGCACCACGTCCTCCAGCCTCAACACCTATTAAGCGTACACCTGCATCCTCAACGAATGGATAAAACATTCCAGCTGCGTTACTACCGCCGCCGACACAAGCGACCACTGCATCAGGTAACTTGCCAAAGGATTCCAAACATTGTTCGCGAGCTTCACGACCAATCACCGACTGGAAATCGCGAACCATCATTGGAAACGGATGAGGTCCAATCACGGATCCAATGATGTAATGGGTATGCTCAACACTTGCCATCCAATCTCGCATCGCTTCGTTGACTGCGTCACGCAACGTTTTCGAGCCGCTGGTTACCGGTCGAACTTCAGCTCCTAGCAATCGCATACTGAAAACGTTAGGGCGTTGTCGACGCACATCTTCAGCACCCATGTAGACCACGCAAGGCAAGCCAAAATGAGCACAAGCAGTAGCGGTTGCTACGCCATGCTGCCCTGCCCCAGTCTCTGCGATAACTCTCTTCTTTCCCATCCGCAAGGTGAGCAAAGTCTGTCCGAGGGTATTATTGATTTTGTGAGCACCCGTATGGTTAACATCCTCTCGTTTGAGCCAAATCTGTGCACCACCGGTCTGGGCGGTTAAACGTTTAGCAAAATAGAGCGGAGAGGGGCGACCCACGAATCGTTTGAGAAGATCATCCAGTTCGGCATGAAAGGCTGGATCTTTTCTGGCGGACTCATATTCTCCAACCAATTCATCCAGAGCACGGGTCAGGGTCTCAGGAACATATCTCCCACCGAATGACCCGAAGCGTCCACGAGGATCTGGAACCTGCGCAGAAGCGTGAGAAATATTTCCGATAGGAGCAGTGGCCATGTCTACAATCAACTTTCGCTAAAATACGGGCTGGAGGGATCGCTTCCGGAGGGATTCCGGTACTAACCGATTTTCAATCGCCACTTGCAACCGGTCAATACCGATGAAATCACGCAAATTCCAGCATAACAACTCCCCCGATTCGGGCCACTCCCGTTCCTCATCTCCGACAGATTTCTCTCCGGAAGATGAATACTCACAAGCGGAGGATACTCCCCCCCCTACCCCACCGCACTTCAAAGGGCGTGGCACCGCCTCTAACCCGCCGATCCGCTTTGAGAAAATCAACCTGGAAGCTATCGCGACCGACTCGAGCGCCCCCGCTGCAGACAGCCTGGAATTTCGCTATTCGGCTGATAACCCGGAGGAGCCGGCGACGGAATCTCGGGGCCCCAAGACCGAATTCTGGGAAGACGCCAGCGAATCTATTGTGACAGAAAACCACAGTCCCGACCTAAGCTATCGCTGGAGCATCAATCCCTATCGAGGTTGCGAGCATGGATGCACCTATTGCTACGCGCGTCCTTATCATGAGTATTTGGGCCTGAGCGCTGGCCTCGACTTTGAACAAAAGATCATCGTCAAAGCCAGAGCCCCCCAACTGCTCAAGCAATGGCTCAGCAAACCTGCCTGGAAAGGAGAACGCCTTGCACTCTCCGGTGTTACCGATCCGTATCAACCTATCGAACGTCAACTCAAAATCACTCGCCAGATACTCGAACTGATGGTGGAAACCAAGCACTGCGTCACGCTGATCACCAAAAACTCCCTCATTCATCGCGATATCGATTTACTGGCGCAACTATCCGCTTGGCAGTTGACCGGAGTAGCTATCAGCCTCACCACGCTTGACGCGGAACTCGCTCGCAAAATGGAGCCGCGCACTGCGTCACCGGTCGCTCGCTTGCGAACAGTAAAGCAACTGAGCGAAGCGGGGATTCCCGTACATGTCAATCTCGCACCGATGATCCCAGGCTTAACGGACCACGAAATCCCCCAGCTACTGCAAGCAGCGAAAGATCAGGGAGCGATATCGGCTGGAATGCAGATTGTCCGCTTGCCGGGAGCAGTTGAGGAAATTTTTTCCCAGTGGCTGGCCACTGAGTTTCCTGAGCAACAAGCGAAAATACTTGGGAGGATTCAAGCGATGCATGCCGGTAAACTCAACGATTCTCGCTTTGGCACTCGAATGCGCGGCGATGGTCCTCTCGCGGAACACCTGCAGCAAACATTTCGATTATGGGCTAAACGCTGTCATTTAGACGGAGGAATGCCTAAACTGAATGAAACCCTATTCACTCCTCCTGCCGAATCCAATGGACAGTTAAGACTGTTCTAACGCGATGACAGAACCTCGGATCTCCAAAACCCGGCGGCGAATTGCCTGGGAAGCGGCTTGCCTTTTACTTTACCGACGAGAAAGCGAAATCTATCGCGCCAAGCTCGTCGCTGGTAAACGGATTTGTGGTGGCTGGGTTCCTCGCCGCGAACTACCAACCAATCTCGAAGTGCAAACCGAACTAGCGCGGCTCTCTGAACCTGGTGCCTGCCTAGTCGAGCCTGAATTTGATAACGAGCTCGTACTCGATGACCGCTCTATCCTGCAGACACTTCCGGAAAAGACGCAGCGACTTTTAGATTTAGATCAGCTACTGAACGGCGATGATTCTTCTGCAGATCGACTCGATTGCATTGATCGCTGGCAGTACTTTGCGAGCCTGCTACGTCCGCTCGAAAATATCCGCATGCCCGCTCCATTTCATCACACCAGCGACGCTTTATTCCACAGCTTACAAGTCTTTGAAAACCTTTGCCAATTTCAACCGTACGATGAAGAATTACTCCTAGCTGCATTGCTTCACGAATCAGGTCGGGCGGTCGACGCGCGCGACCCAGTGAGTGCCACTTTAGAACTATTAGCAGACGATATTTCCGACAGAACCGCATGGCTCATCGAGCAATTACCTGAGGCCAACAAGATCCACCTCGGAACGATTGGCCATCGCAGTCTGCGACGCTTACGTGAAAACGAAAGCTACGAAGACTTACTACAACTCGCCGAATGCGATCGACTGGGTAATGCAGCCCAAGCGAACGTGCGCCAACTGGAAGACGCCCTTGATTACATCGCGTCACTGGCGGAACTATAGGCACTTGGATCCTTGATTCCGATCTGCTTGAAACCACGCAATCGCAGCAAACAAGCATCGCAGTGCCCGCAGGCATGGCCTTGGCTGTCAGGGTCATAACAGCTGATGGTATCGGAGTAATCTACTCCCAATTGCAATCCACATTGAATAATCTCAGCCTTAGTGAGGCGAATCAGTGGTGCATGAATACGTATCGGATCAGAACCATCAACACCCGCCTTGGTACCCAAATTCGCCATGCGTTCAAAAGCTTCAATGAATTCAGGCCGACAGTCAGGATAGCCGCTATAGTCCAAGGCATTAACACCAATGAATAAATCGCGAGCCCCTAATGATTCAGCCCAGGCCAAGGCCAATGACAAGAAGACCGTGTTGCGAGCAGGAACATAGGTTACCGGTATTTCAGCTCCGATCTCTTCAACTCGATCATGCTTCGGAACGGGTATCGCACTAGTTAAAGCGGAACCACCGAATTGTCCAAGATTGATATCGACAATCACATGTCGACTTACATTGGCCCGAGCGGCGCTTCGGGTCGCTCGCTCCAATTCAAAACTATGCCTTTGGCCATACCGAAAACTGATCGCATTGACCTCGTAATTCTGCTGCTTAGCAATCGCCAGAACGGTGGTTGAATCCAAACCGCCACTGAGCAGAACCACACACTTCTTTCTATCGCCAACCATATATACGACCTAGCTTTCTTGTAGATGGCAATTAAAAACTGCAGTGCCTAACCATAACGAACATCGACAACGAACCTCAACCAAAAAAGCTATCACCTTGTGCTTCAAAGGCGGACCGATAATGCCTAACCGACACCCCATCAGCATTACCAGATCGCTCTATTTGCCGAAGCATTTTGCTTAAAGACTGCGGATCGGGAAATCGATCGAAACGAATCGCCATAACATCAAACCGAGCTGCTCGCTCTAACCATCCATGCTGCTTTAAATAAACCAATGCCGCCCTAGTCAATAAACGTTGCTTGCGATGATTAACGGCTTCCGCAGGATCTTCATCACGTTGAGATATCCATGACTTCACCTCGACAAAAACCACCTCCTCGCCATCGAGCATGATAAGGTCAATTTCGCCGCCACCGACTCGCAGATTTTTTTCCATCAGTCGATACTTCAACCTTACCAAGAAACAACCCGCAAGCTTTTCACCAGCTTCACCAACACTTAGATGCGCTGCCGATGGAGACGAGCTTGGTCCTTCATCCTGTGAGAGGGACAGATTAGCAATCGACCCTTGCTTGCGACCAAAGCCTGAAGACTTAGAAGGTTGGTTATTTTCTTCAGCCGAACTTAGAGCAGGACGCATAGCAGCCTGAGTGGCCTGGATATGCTCTTCTTTTCCCAATAAACGCAACCCCAATAAACGCAACCCCAGTAAACGCCGAAGAGAGGCAGCAGCGCGATTCCATCTGTTACTGGACATCGCCTGAGCCCCTCTTATTATTGGCTCTGGAACGAAAAGGTTGATGAGGAAACGATTCGCGATCGCTTAGCCGCGACGTTCCTTCAGACGAACAGCCTTACCACTTCGCTCACGCAAGAAGTAAAGCTTGGCGCGACGAACAACGCTCTTACGCTTCACTTCGATCTTGTCGATTCGTGGTGAATGAACTGGAAACTTACGCTCAACACCTTCGCCCGAAACGATACGGCGAACCACGAACATCTCGCGGGTGCCGCTGCCACTTCGAGCGATGACAACGCCGGAGAAAATCTGAATTCTTTCCTTGTTGCCTTCCAGAATCTTGGTGTGAACATCAACAGTGTCACCGATGTCAAACGGCTGCACTTCACTCTTAAGGCTGGACTTTTCAACTTCGGCAAGAATCTGCTGGCTCATGACAGGGCCCTACGGACGGATAGTATGTGTGTATTGACAACAAGTTACGGTTCAAAGGCTAGACTCGCGCATCAAGCTTGCAGGGAAGAAGCTTTGAGGGACGGCCGGCACTAAGGAGATGGCGACTAATCGAATCTCCGATTGCAAAGGCGTTCCCGAGTCCTAGCGAGAGCTTTCCTAAATCTTTTTCGCTATGGATGGCATTTCGGCGTCTCCAGTCACGAACTTTCAGGAAGTCCGGTAGTTTGACCTACTAGTTGCATTTTGGAAAGCCCAATTTCGGATTCTGGGGAACGCGGATAAGTCAGGACTGACAGCCCAGCCCAAAGCAACCCAAACAACTACACTCTAAATAGCTACCACAACGAACCAAGCAAGGCTTGATGGGACAGGCACTGTGAAGATGGGACAGGCACTGTGAAGACGGGACAGGCACTGTGAAGACGGGACAGGCACTGTGAAGATGGGACAGGCACTGTGAAGACGGGACAGGCACTGCGAAGATGGGACAGGCACTGTGAAGACGGGACAGGCACTGTGAAGATGACTTCGAAAAGCTATCAAGGCAGACCTACTCTGCGGGGCCCTGGGCCGCATCCCGATTTGACAGCATCGTGGGCTTTTGAGCCATGGCGGCCGTCTTGAGGCGACTTTGCTCCGTTCGCCACTTTTGAATTTCTTCATGATGCCCGTTCAGGAGCACATCGGGGACGCTGTAGCCACGATATTCGCGCGGCCGGGTGTATTGCGGATATTCAAGACTATCGTGATCGGCAAACGAGAACGAATCGAGCTTCGCACTTTCCTCGTCCCCCAGGGTGCCTGGCACCAAACGCATAACGGCGTCGACGATTGCCATCGCAGCTACCTCGCCGCCATTGAGCACAAAATCGCCCAAGCTTACCTGACGAGGTTTGAGGATCTCAATAATTCGGTGATCGAAGCCTTCATAGCGACCGCAAATTAGAATAATACGCGATAGCTTAGAAAACTGCTCAACCAGTGGTTGCCGAAGACGCTCACCTTGGGGCGAAAGCAGGATAATTTCCGGGGACCGACTGTCCATAGCGGCGACATCTTCAATGCAAGTGACGACGGGCTCAACTTGCAGCAGCATACCCGGACCGCCCCCATAGGGACGATCGTCGACCTTTTGATGCTTGCGGGTTGCCCAATCGCGTAGAGAGTGAAGATGAACTTCAATGAGACCATTGGAAATGGCCTTGGAGAGCAAACCTTCCCCGAGGTATCCACTGAACATCTCGGGGAACAGGGTTACAATATCGAAGCGCATTAAGCCTGAACTGGCTTCTTCTTCAGCTTCTGGAGGGCGTCAGCTTGCTTCTGCAAGTGGCTTCCATTCTCGCCGTACTTGCGAATCAAGACAGCGACCTTTTCACTTGGTTGGGCGCCAACGCCAACCCAGTAAGCGACTCGATCTTTCTTCAGAACGGCACGGGCATCGGTGTCACTGACCATTGGGTCATAGTAACCGAGTTCTTCCAGAACACGACCATCGCGCATTGTTCGGCTATCCACGGCACAAACTCGGTAGAATGGGCGACCTTTGCGGCCCATTCTTTTCATGCGAATCTTTACAGCCATTTTCTATTATGCTCCTGGCAATAATTTGCGGTTAGGGTGTGTTAGTTTATTGGTCGCGGCGGGAAATGCTAGGCCAAAAATGAGTCAGGGCATTGACTCTGGGGCTATTTCCCTTTTCTTTTCAGTTTTCGGAGTTGCCTTTCCCGTTCCTGACGCAATTTTTCTTTCTCTTTCGGAGAAAGCCGTTTTCCGGTATCTCCCTTGATCTTAAGCCCCCTCATGGAAGGATCCTGCACCATCGAGCTTTGCATCTGCTGCAGCATCTGCATTCTACCCGCAACTCCTTGCGTCATCGACATTTGCATCAATGGAGCGATCACTCCAAATTGACGGGTCAATTCGTTGACCACCGAAACAGCCACTCCAGCCCCACGGGCGATGCGATTTCGGCGACTATTATCAATAAGCTTCGGGTTTTTCCGTTCGGCGGGAGTCATTGAATCGATAACCCCGATCATCTTGCGCATTTCGCGATCGGTGTCCTGACCTGCCAGCATCTGATTGATCTGGCCCATACCTGGGAGCAGTCCGAGCATTTTTTGCATCAAACCCGGTTTGGCCACCTTCAGCAGCAAATCCCGAAATTCCTGCAATGTAAACTGCCCGGTAGCCATCTTAGCTTCGAGCTGCTCTCGTTCGCGTTCGTCAATAATCTTATGGGCTTGGCGAGCAACTTCGAGGATGTCACCCATTTCCAAGATTCGACTGGCCATCCCCTCGGGCCGAAATGGCTCGAGGGCATCAAGATGCTCACCGGTACCAATAAATTTAATCGGGACATTGGTGACATGCTTTACCGATAGCAGCGCACCGCCACGTGCATCACCATCGAGCTTAGTCATGATGACGCCGTCCAGATCCAGCCGCTCATTGAAGGCTCCGGCGCTGTTAACCGCATCTTGACCGGTCATGCCGTCGACGACCAAATAAACTTGGTCTGGCTGAACCTTGCTTTCGATCGCCGCCAATTCCTGCATCAATGGCTCATCGATCGCTAATCGACCGGCGGTATCGAGAATAACGACGCGGGCCCCCGCTTCGCGGGCCTTGGCGACCCCATCACGACAAACTTTGACGGGATCCTTCGAGCCTAATTCGCTATAAACGGGTACATTTAGTTGCCGCCCAATCACATGCAATTGCTCGATCGCCGCTGGGCGCTGCAAGTCGGCAGCCACCAGAAATGGCTTGATTTTTTGCTCCAGCAACAACTGCGAAAGCTTACCGCAGGTGGTTGTCTTACCCGATCCCTGCAGTCCACAGAGCATCATAATCGTAACATCGCCGCTCTTGAGCGGAATGTTGTTATCTACCGGTCCAAGCAACTCAACCAGTTCGTCGTAAACAACCTTGACCAGCTCTTCATGGGGTCGCAACGACAGCAGAACTCTTTTGCCAACCGCTTTCTCGGTCACACGATCCATGAAATCGCGCACGACAGGATAGCTAACGTCGGCAGCCAACATCGACTGCTCGACCATTTGCAGTCCCTCGCGCATGTTGCTTTCGGTGAGCTTGCCTTTGCCGCGAAGCGACTTAAACGCGGATTGCAAACCTTCTTGAAGACTTTCGAACATTAGCTGAAATCCAAGTTAGCCCTGGGACGTGGTAAACCCCGAATTTTAGACCAGACAGGGGTAAAAAGTAAATCGGCTTGCGGAAATTGCTGACATCAGCGTTGCCTCGCCGTTCCGCTCTCTTATCGCAATTAGCCCCTCGCCTCGGCCCAATTCTTTTCCCAAAGAACCCTCGCTCCGCTTCGAACTCATTTGAGGAGAGTAAAGAGAGGAAGAAAAGACCTGCTGAAATTGGCTCCCCTCGCCCACGGCGTTTTTGCGGAGCAAAAATCGCCAGGGTGAGAGTGGCTGGGGGTGAGGGGGATCAACGCCGCCTGGCAATCAAACTCGAAGTCGCAATTAACCCCTCGCCCCAAACAGCCCAACGCTCCGCTTCGACCTCTTTGGTGAGAGGAAAAAAAAGACACAACCACCACAAAGAGACACCCACCAAAGGAACCCACCTACTGAGGTATAATCCCATTAAAAGCGTGACAATCGCTAGAGTCCCGGCTAATTCCGCAAGAAACGATTGGGAAAATTCGTTCGATTTTGAGGGAATCTTCTGGGCCGCGTAACATCTAAGTAGGGCTTTGCAAATCCACCTCTGGTTGACTCAACGCTTATGACGCAGCGCCGCCGGAAAAAACGATCCAATTATCGGGCTCAGCCTCGGCTGGAGTCTTTGGAATCGCGTTTGATGTTTGCAGCCTTGCCCTACGGAGCGCAACCGGGCGACACGGGCGAGTTTATGGTCGGTCGGATCGCGGTTACTCCAGTGTTGCTCGAAAGCGACGGCAGCATCGATCAAAACCTGTACAACTGGAACCAGTCGCAGATCGACCAAGTTATGGGAAATCTGCGTGAAGGCTTGGATTGGTGGGTCAACCTTCTCGAAACCAAAACCACAGTCCACGACATCGAGTGGGTCATCGACGACAGGTTCGCTGTCACACCAGCCCCGACCTCTTATGAGCCCATCAATCGCGTCAGCAACGACTATCGATTCTGGGTTCGAGAATTCTTAACCGACCAAGGCTTCAACCAGACGGGCCAGATCGATTCGGACATGAGAATGTTCAACGATGCTCAACGGCAGCGTCTGAATACGGACTGGTCCTTCACTATTTTTGTAGCGAACTCACACTTCGACGAGGATGGGCTTTTCGCTCAAGGTGGTTCATTCCGACGTGCCTTTGCGTTCGCCGGTGGACTTTACTTTGTTACCCCATCGACCCGCCCAGCCTCGACCTACACGCATGAAACAGGACACATGTTTTGGGCTCGTGACGAATATGCAGGTGGAGGAAGCTACACCCAAAGACGCGGCTACTACAATACGCAGAACTGGAATGCAGCCGACAATCCAACCCCGGGCTTCGTTCAGCAACCCAGCATCATGGCTGCGGGCTCCATCCTCGATCAAGCCTACAGCCAGTTGACCAGTGCCGCTAGCACGTTGGAGCAACTGGGCTGGAGGGATTCCGACAGCGATGGAATTTTTGATGTCTTGGACGTTCCGATCCAGCTCGATGGCCAAGGTTTTTTTGATTCGACGAACAAGCTCTATCGCTTTAATGGCTATGCGATGGTTGGCACGTTGCCCAATCTGAACTCAGCAGGCTTGCGCAACGATATCACGCTCAACCAAATCGCTCGCCTGGAATATCGCCTCGATGGTGGCGTTTGGCAAACAGCACAAACCATTAACGCTTACACAGCATCTATCGATTTGCAGATCCCCGTCTTGGAGAGTACGCAGCAAATCGAAATCCGAGCGGTCGGAGATATTGCGGGAATTGAAAGCCCAATCTTTGTTAGTGACGCAGATAGACCTAATATCACCAACAACAATAGCATCAGCGGTGTTATTTGGATTGATGACAACCTCAACCAAACCTGGGAGGCCAGTGAAACTGGAAAATCGGACTGGACCGTTGAGCTTGTCGACAATCAAGGCGTGCCCTTGTCACTGCAGACGCACGTCGACCCAAACGTCTTCGCTCCTGGTGAACTCCCCACAAACTTCAGCCCAAGGGTTCGCTTCTCCGCCACAGGCAACCAAGCCGATGGCCGAGTCGGTATCTTCGCTGATCCCGTAACAGAGCACGGCAATACCTTTCATTCCTATTCTGTCTTAACTAGTAACTGGTCGAGCGTTTGGACCGATAACTCGCAGCGCTTACAAGCCAACTTCACGAACCCTACTAGCCAAGTTGAAGTCGAAATCATTGGTGAAGGCACTGACTCAATGGGACGCATTGATGCCTTCAATGCATCTGGGCAACTCGTTGCTCGCTATACCACACCTACACTTGGCAATGGTCAACGAGTTACGATGCGTGTCGGGCGAGTTGAGAACGATATCGCCTATGTCATCGTCGGCGCCCAAGGCACGGGCAGAAGTATCAAGATCGACAACTTTCGCTTAGGCCCTAAAACAACCACAAAAACGGGCAGCAAAGGGCAATATCGCTTCGAGAATCTGCCCGCCGGCACCTACAACGTAAAGGCTCGCCCCTCGAGCTCTTCTTATCAGCTCATCGCGCCTGCCGGTGGAATCCACACCGTCACCTTGAGCAACGGCTTGCCCTCAAGCAATAACAACTTCGCATTCCAACACATCACCAGTCCATGGCAGAACCCAAACTTCCGCTTCAATGTCAATGCGGATGCGATTACCAACTCAACTGATGCGCTGGTCGTCATCAACGCGCTCAACCGAATCGGTGGAAGTATCGTCCTAGAAGGGTCTGGAATTACAGCCCCACCCTTCGTCGATGTAAACGGGGATGGAATCCTCAACTCGATGGATGCTCTGCAGGTAATTAACTTTCTCAATGCCCAGGCCGGTAACGGCGAGGGAGATGATGACTCCAATAACTCAGGCAATAACCAATCCGGTAGCAATTCCGGTTCAGGATCGGGTGCTGCGGCTGGAAATGGCTCGGGAGCCAGTGAAGGTGAATACCTAGACGTATCGCTGACCGCCCAAAATCCAAACGCCTTCGCGATCCCCACCGGACGTCTCGCGGATATCTTACATCTCGGCAAACCGATTTTTGTGGGCCCTTTACAGTTCCGATCCTACCAGCCTCTCTCATCCCCACAAAATACACAGCCCAAGGCAGGGGGGAATGATATCGGTTTACATGCGGAAGAGGATGAATATGAATGCAACCACTCGCTGAGTACTGATTTGCTACTGACCGATTGGGACGATTATGGCTGAGCTAGACCATTTGATGCCATCGATGCCCAGGGCTGAACTTGAGCGGATTTGTGATTTTCCTGACCATTCCAGGGAACCAATCGAAATGTCTGGTTTCTAATCCTAGCCGATCCTTCGACATAACCTGAATATTTGATAAATTAGGCAATATAGAAAACAAGGGCTATTTTTCCTGAATTCAAAGTTTAGAAAAGGCCTTTTGATTGCATTGTTTTTTTAGGCCAATTAGTCTGAAACGAGCCTGTCGAGATATCGGCCGGGCCAGTTGATGCCCAATTCGCAGAATAAAAAGTTTGGGCCAGACAACGCCAACAACCCATACGGGTGACACCCATCAGGGTTCACCAGTTACAGAGTAGTTTTTTTGCTCTCCGTTTCTGTCTCGTCTACCACTGGTTTATATGATGAATATGAAGCGTCGAAACAGTCGAACCAAGACCTCAAATAGCTACCGAAACCGACTGAAAGCAGCCCTTCGTCGCCAATTGCATTCGGAAGCATTGGAACGCCGAGACTTGATGTCGATTGACGGCTTCAATCCGTATCACAACTACGACGCCCCCACCGACACCAACCGCGACTCCAACGTCAACTCGATGGATGCGTTGGTCGTCATCAATGCGCTAAATAAGTTTGGCGGTTCCAAAGCCCTCTCCTCCGAGGGAAATGATTTGCCGGGCAATCGATTATTGGACGTCAATCGCGACGGCAACCTAAACGCCATGGATGCCTTGAACGTCATCAATGATCTGCAAGCGGAAGGTGAAGGAAGCAAATTAGCAAGACTGTCATTCACCAAGACAGACATGCAAGGCAACGCTTTGACCGGCTTTAATTTGCCAGTCGACACGAAATTCCGTCTGGTCGCCAATATCCAGGACTTGCGATCGGCCGACACTCCTGACATCGCACCCTTCGCCGAGGGCGTGTTCTCTGTCGGAACGTCTATTGTCAACTCGCATCCTGACTTGATTCGTCTCTTGGTAGGTGAAACACAGCGCCTAACCATCGGCAGCGCCGTCAATGGTGGCAGTTTCACATTGACCTACAATGGCCAAACGACCAGCGCGATTAATTACAATAACCCATCGACACTGGGAACGCGTATCAAAGCTGCCTTGGATCCAATTATCGGCTCGACGAACTTCCGTATTCGAACCGAGACCGTGGAGCTAAACGGACCACGAAATTTCCAAATCATTTTCCTTAATAACTTACTCGATCAAAATATTGCCCCACTCACCGGCAACTTCAGTAACCTAACCACGACGAATCCCAATCTTCCATCCGGAGAAATTACGGACGATTTCTATCCAGCTGACCCACTCGTAGCTGGAGCGGTTAGGAATTCGATCGATTGGTTAACACCTCCTGAATTCCCTAATGACCAATCCCAGAACCTACAAGTCCCAGAGAATGGTACTTACCTAAACTTCGCCGCCTTTAGAAACTTTGGTCAAGAAATATTGGATCCAGCGGCCGTTGCTCCTGCTTTCGCCTTGACCTTTAAGACGGTATCCGAAGGACAGGTTCTGTTTGAACATAAATATGCAGATAGCGTGAAGGCTCCCGTTGGTCTACTTGGCGACGGTTTCGAGGAGCCACTCACAGAAGATCAAATCGAGTTTGCACCAACGACCGTCATTGTCCAACGCAACTTAACCGCGAAGGATGATACAGCAACCGTTGCTGAAGACACCACAACCTTCACAAACATTGATGTTCTGGCCAACGACAGCACCATCATTACGGGATCTGCTGGAGCGTTCTCGATTGTTAGCACGACCAATCCAACCAATGGTACGATTAACGTTGTCACCGTGGGCGGCAAGCAACAGATTAACTATCGTCCGAATAGCAACTTCTTCGGTACCGATACATTTACCTACACGATTCGTAACCAGAACACTCCGCCTGACACAGCCGTCGGAACAGTGCGGGTAACGGTTACGCCGGTTAATGATAATCCAATCGCCAATAACGATACCGTGAGTGCGACTGAAGACATTGTTCGTACGATCACAGCCGATGAGTTACTTGCCAATGACTCGGCAGGCCCGGGCGAATCCGACGTCTTGTCTATCAGCACTGTAGAACGTGTTAGTACTACCGGTGGCACAGTTGCTCTCGACGCCAACGGTAATGTGGTTTACACCCCAGCACTCGACTTCAACGGAGTATTCCGCTTCCGTTACAAGATCACTGACAATGGCGATCCAAGCAAAGAGTCCGTGAACTTTGGCACCGTCACAGTGAACGTCGCGCCCGTTAACGATGCTCCAATCGCAGTCAATGACCTATTTAATGGAGCTGCCAGCGCGGTCGAAGATGTACCGCGCACGATCAGCATCAGTTCAATCCTCAACAACGACCTTCCTGGTCCCACCACCGCAGTCGATGAGCAGCGTCCCAACCAAACGGTCGTGTTGCTACCTGGAACCGTATCGGCAACCAGCGCCCAAGGTGGTACCGTTCAAGTTGTTGGCAACCAGATCATTTACACTTCTGCCAACGACTGGTCAGGTACCGATACTTTCACTTACAACATCGAAGATACTGGCTCTCCAGCTCTGTCCAGTGTAACTCTGGGCACGGTAACGATTAATGTCACAGCTGCGAACGATCCACCCGTCGCTGAAGATGATTCGTACGTCATTGATGAATTCTCTAGCGATAACGAACTCGATGTGCTTGACAATGACAGTCCTGGCTCGGGCGAAACAAACACTGATAGCTTGACTATTCAGTCTTTTACACAGCCTGCCAACGGCACCGTCACCAAGACCGTAATCGGTGGCCGAGACGTCCTCCTGTACACACCTAACTCAGAGTTCATCGGCGAAGATACCTTCAAATACACTGTAGTTGACCAGGGTGGCAAGACCGATGAGGCAACTGTAGTACTCGATGTTGTTCCTGTTGTTCGACCACGAGCGAGAAACGATCGGTACACGGTCGCCGAAGATAGCACCACAGATTTCAACGTGATGGCGAACGACCTAGCCAACATCGGCGGCTTCGAGACCACGCTGATAAGCTTCAATCAACCAACCAATGGTACGGTAACGCTGAACGATGGCGGAACCCCGCTCGATACGACTGACGATTCTTTGATTTACAAGCCGGCAGCCGATTACTCCGGTAGTGACTCCTTCACCTATACGATCAACGATACCAAAGGCGATGGAAACAACTCGGTAGGTACGGTCTCGATCACCGTCACTGAAAAGAACGACGTACCGGTCGCTAATGATGACAGCGCGTCGACATCCGAAGATACTAACCTATCGATTCCCACCAGCACCCTTCTACAAAACGATAATGCGGGTGCGCCGAACGAAAACAATCAGCAATTGACGATCGTTGACGTGACGGCCATTACCAGTGGTGGCACGGTAGCGCTCGAAAATGGCAACGTGGTTTATCGACCATCCCCGTTCTTCAATAGCCCATTTAGTGGACCATTCAAATTTACTTATCGCGTCCGCGATAATGGCACGACCGCCGGCAGTGCTGATCCACAGACCTCAGCTGCAGCGACCGTTACGATTACCGTTTCGGAAGTGAATAATATTCCAGTCGCTGGAAATGACAGCGCGACCGCCGTTGAAGATCAAGTGAAGACGATTGCCCTGTCGACTTTGCTGACCAACGATCTTCCTGCTCCCGCTGGCGCTATCGATGAACAAACCCAAACATTGACGGTGACTACGGGTACGTTCTCAACCGCGCAGGGTGGAACTGTCGTCATTGATGGCACCAATGCGGTGTATACGCCCGCTCCGTTCTTCAACGGACTAGACTCGTTCAGCTACGAGATCACTGATAACGGCACCACTAACGGTGCTGCAGATCCTAAGAAAATCACCGCCGTCGTTAACCTAACTGTCTCCGAAGTCAATAACGCTCCAACGGCAAACACCGATAACGTTATTGCTTACAAGAACTATACGATCGTATATGAACAAAAGAAGTTCTTGGCTAATGACCTGAAGGGGCCTGCCAACGAATCGTCACAGACGCTGACCATCATTGAGGTTTATCCAGTGACGGGTACGCTTGGAACAGTCACGCTGAATTCCAATGGAACCATCAGCTACCTTCCTCCAACCGACTACACTGGCCCTGATATTTTTGGATACAAGATTCGCGACAACGGCACTACCGCGGGAGTGGCTGATCCTCTGGAAGCCACTGGCGTTGTAAATCTCGAAGTTAGAGACTTTATTCCGTCAACCATTTCAGGTGTAGTTTACGGCGAAGAGACCGGAAACAATCAGATCGATCCCAATGAAAGATTTTTGGGTGGTGTACCTATCAAGCTGGTAGGTACAGCTTTAGGTGAACCGATTGAGGAGACGACTTACACTCTAGCCGATGGTTCCTATTCATTTGAGGGCCTTCCACCTGGCAATTACAGCATCGTCTTCTTACCACCAGCCAACATGGTTGATGGCGCGGACATCGCTGGTAGCCGCGGTGATGCCGATAATATAGACAACCAGTTCACGATCGACGTTGAACCACCAGGAGATGTCCAAGCTACCGGCTACAACTTCGCCCTCAACGGTCTCGAACTGAAGTATGCATTGCAATTGGACAGCCTAGCCTCGCCATACTACTCGCGAGACACCAGCCTGCGAACCAATGGTATGTTCGGCATGATCCGAACAGGAAACAACATGGGCTGGACTGCCGCAATGGCCGGCTACGACCATGTTGCCTTCGCGGAAATGGTTCTCAGCGATGACGGAACTCGACTTGTCTTGTCCGTCGTCAATAAGAACGAAGAGATTTTCACAACCGTCTTGAGCCGTGGTCAGTTCGTAAAGGTGCTCGATGCTGCAGGCAATACGCTGGTCCGAGTTTTAGGCAGCTACAGCAAGTTCAATTGGACGAAAGTGAACATCAATGCTAACGCACCAATCTCAGCTCAGAAGTATCTTGACTCTGTCGAAATGATCTTCGCTCAGGAAGATTGGGATGGTATCGCTGGAAACTAGTTTTCGCCGTTGCAAACTCTAGTCAAGAGTTTGTCAACTCACTCAAAATTGAAACCGAGCGTTGCTGATCAGCACGCTCGGTTTTTTTGTCGACACTGAAGTAGCTCTTCTACCACAGCTCAGTCGAGTTACGATGAGCCAAAGTTAAAACTTACTAGCGCGAGCATAAAGGTCGAGATCGCTTCTACCGCCAATCAAGGCGAATAACGCACGAATTTGAGAGAAGCCAATCTGCAACGAAAAATCGTTGCGAAGACCAAAACTCTTGGCACCCAAGACGTAGTAATTGGGCTCAGTTGTCATCAATGAGTCTCCGCTCCAGCGAATCTCATCCAGCTCCTTATGCTCCTTAAGCAGTTTAGCGACTCCGACCGGTGCATCGGTTTCTCCGCAGCGCTGAATCCGCAAGCCTTCGACGAAATCCCATTGTGGTTTGCCGCCCGTAGCAGAGAGGACGACATCGCAGGTTCTGGCAAGTGTTTCCTCAAAACCAGTCAGCATGGTTGCTGTAAGTTTACCACTCTCTGCACGATCGATCCGTTCAACGCCCCAAGCTGCAATAGGCACAACACCTGGGGTACGGCCTTCGAGCAAGCGATTACCGAGCTCAGCGATTCGCCCAATCTCTTGACTCATACCTCCCTGAACTCGGGCCATTGGCGTCCGGACCGAAGGCTTACCATTCTCATCGGGTAGGGTAACCCAAGTCAAAGTGGTGCCAGGATTACTGACAATCATCTCTTGAATGGCTATCGCCGTGCTAGCGGCAGTAACTCCACTGCCGACCAACAACACCTCTTTGCCTCTGACAACATCAGCCTGTTTTCCATTTACATCGATCCAGGCAGACTGAACCTGCTCCATTGTTTCGGGCAAAGCAAGTACGGCTCCACCGCCTGGAGCTAGACCTCGCCAGGAACTTTGATTACCCGTGGTATCGATCACGATATCTGCTCGAGCGCTCCATAGCCCTCGACTGCGTGAGTCGATCAAGATACGAAACTCGTCCCCTGCCCTCTCCTCACCTGGCGTATCATCGTCGCGTTGACTTTGAATACGACTGATAGAGAGAATTCGACTATGTACATGAACACCATCGTAGATTAAATCTGTCTTCGCTAGGGGAACCAGATAATCGTTGGCATAATCTGCTCCGGTAAGTAGAGCATCCGCCGCTGGTGGCCGATATGCGGAATCTTGAGCGGCTAAAGCGGCTAAGCCAAGTGAAGTACTGTTATGCCGGAAAGGTGAGAACATCCGCATATGTCCCCATTTGAGCACATTACCAGCCACTTTTCCGTGATCAATTAGCAAGACTTCATAGCCCAAAAATCTTGCGTATAAAGCTGCTTCAATCCCAATAGGGCCGGCACCGATAATGGCCACAACTGCTGGACTATCAATCTCGGGATCCCAATCCGCCATGCTACTGCTCTAAGTCACTGAAAACGTGACGTCTTTCGTAATCAAAAGTGTTGAAGGTTTTACATCACCGTTATTCGGTGTCAACGAAACTTATATTACCGACCGTTTAAAAAGCGATTCAGCAGCTAACAGATGCTATATCAGTCTGTGATGCGGCAACTATCGCCAAGCGCACAGCTGCCTTTTCCTATTTACCCCTATATCGCTGCGATGCTGATATAGATTACCCCAGATTGCTCCGCTGTGTCAGGAGGTCTATCTCGGAGCCTTTTAGTTAGGTTGCCAGTAACGATCTGGACGGAAGGGATTCAAGTCAACCTTGGGTGCGTTACCTTTCATACAGTCTGCGATCGCTTCAGCGGTACCGCAGGAAAGATGCAAGCCACTTCGAAAATGGCCGGCGGCAAACCATATATTGGGATGACGTGTCAAAGGACCAATATAGGGCATGCCATCAAACACACCCGGCCTCAAGCCAGCCCACGCTTTCACTGTTTGTTCAGGCAGGCTCTCGCCAAGAATCGATTTAGCCCACATCGCCAAAGCCTCGAGTTGCTCTGCCGTGGTTTCGCAGGCAAATCCGACCTCTTCTTCACACGACCCAACCAACAAATGTCCGTCGAGACGAGGCACTAAGTATCGATGCCCTTCATTGATTACGCTGTTACAGATCGGCTGCTCCAATTGATACAACAACATTTGTCCCCTGACCGGTAAAATGCCATTGGACAAATTGAACTTTTCAAGAAAAGCGTGAGTCCACGCTCCAGCGGTAAAGCAATAATGATCTGCAGCAACGAGCCTATCGCTGATCCTGACACCGATCACTTTTTGGTCAGCATCCCAACCCACATCGACGACTTCGGTATGCTCGTGAAGAACGACCCCAAGTTTTTGACAAGCTGAGACAAGAGCTTGAATATGGCGAGGATTACGCACTTGGCAGTCCTCCTCCACAAGCCAACCTTCTGTGGCGATTTCACCTGGCTGGATTTGATTGAGAGAGGGTTCGGCCTGGACTAGATCATCGTAATAGCAATGTTGACACTGAATCCCCTGCTCCTCCCACAGGATTTTTTGGGCTGTTAACGTCGCTCGTTCCGCGCGGCTCCGCGCAAGGTACCAACCACCACACTGTCGGAACTCATTATCGACACCCGTTAACTCCCTTAACTCTGCGCTCCAGCGTCGATATAGCTGATGACTATAGCCTCTCAAGCGTTCATACGGATCATCGACATGGGCAAGTGAAGCCGCTGGCAAAATACCCGCGCCTGCCCAAGAAGAACCGCCACCTAGACGCCCTGCTTCGTAGACTTCAACATGCCAGCCATCGACTGCTAATCGGTAAGCGATCGATAGCCCAATGACTCCTCCGCCCACCACTACAACCTTCGCCATCTAAACTCCCAAAATTCTTTACCGATTCCTAGCTCTCGGCAGAAGCTACCAATAACTCTCTATCCAAACGCTTCACCTTCAGCTGATTCGATGGGATCGGGTCGCTCAAGGACTTCAGATCGAGTCTCCATCCATGGGTTTCTTCACTGAATAATGCTCCCAACCAAGCTCTGAGTGCAAGGTACTTCCAGGCTCCTTCTCCATCACAGCCGTACATAACATCGTAGTTTCGCAGCGAGTCTAAAACCTCTTGAATCGCGACAGGATCTGCTGACGGATTACCCTCGGCTTGAAAACAAACGATGACAGGTTGATAACCGCGACGAAACGCAGCTGAAAAGTAACTTGCTAGCTTGAATTCGCAGTTGTCAGCGTCCGCCCATCGTCCCCATCTCATCGGCTGCAATCCCATGCCGGTTCGGGTCGGACCTAAATCCCAATGCTCTGTGTGGAATGAGGAACCTCCCTCCTCGCTAGCAGCGCGAACAACAGGCTTCTGATCTGCCAAACTCTCACTCGCAACGCCGATGCCAACCAGGGCCCGACCTTTCCAGCGACGCACGAGGCGGTCGAAGTGATTTTTCTGGAAGCCACCTTTCAAATGAATGCGCCCATCAACGGCAACCCACGGCAAACAACAGCCATATCGACGCTGCCACTCTGCGGGTGCCTCAGTGGGGGAGCGAACGATCGACGGAATTCCACAATCCTGCAGCCATTTCAGAATTTCTGGCGGATCTGGCAGACGTGCGTCGTAGTAGATTTCGACCGTTGGCATCATGAAAAAAACGATAAAATCGGGGATTTTTTTATAAACCGTTGTTCAATTCAACAGTTTTGAGTTGGTATTCTGAGGGGCAGATTGCATTTTAGAAGGGTAAGTTCGATTGAAAACGGGGTAATTTCCCATCATTGCTGTATACAATATAGATTAGGTGCAAATTCACTTAGCATTTTTCCTCGCGGACCAGCAAACAGCGAGGACCTTTAATAAAGTCGGGAGCATTGCAGCGCAGGGAAAACATCATCCGAAGTAAACTCGTGGCCCCGCATGAAGAGTTGCTGTGGATGAAGCGTTGGGTGTTAGCGAAATAGGCATTCGGAATGGCCAAAGTAACTGCGGATAAACTCGTCGAACTGATTCGCAAAAGCGGTCTGATTGAAGCCGATGTGTTAGAGACATCGCTTAATGAGTTTCGCGTTTCTACAGGCGCACCTGCCGACGACAATCCAGACCCTTTATTGCATTGGCTGATTGACCATAAGCTGATAACCCGTTGGCACGCCGACAAGCTAGCTCAAGGTAAATACAAAGGCTTCTTTCTGGGAAAGCACAAATTGCTTGGCCACCTCGGCACCGGTGGAATGAGCAGCGTGTACCTCGCGGAACATCGTGCCATGCACCACAAGCGTGCGATTAAAGTACTCCCCAAGAGCCGACTGGGTAACTCATCTTACTTGGCTCGATTCCAGCTGGAAGCCAAAGCGATCGCAGCATTAAACCATCCCAACATTGTGCGGGCCTTTGACATCGATCAAGAGAATGACACGCACTACATCGTGATGGAATACGTCGATGGCGCCGACTTGCAAACCATGGTGAAGCGGCGTCTTGAAAAATATAAAGACCAGCCCGACAAAAAGTTTCTCGACTTTGGAGTTGTGGCAAATTACATCGTGCAAGCTGCTCATGGTTTACAACACGCCCATGATGTCGGTTTGATCCATCGTGATATAAAGCCAGCTAACTTGTTGGTTAACAGCGAAGGCGTTGTCAAAATCCTCGATCTAGGCTTAGCCCTTTTCTCAGATGAAAGTCAGGCCTCTTTAACGATTGATTACAACGACAAAGTACTCGGCACGGCCGATTACTTGGCACCGGAACAAGCGCTCAACAGCCATACGGTCGACCAGCGAGCTGATATCTCGGGCTTAGGCTGTACCATGTACTTCCTACTTACCGGCCACCCACCTTTTCCTGAGGGTACCATTGCTCAGCGAATCGCTAAGCATCAGTCCGCGATGCCTCCCGACATTCGTGTCGAACGTCCCGAGGTGCCGGGTGAACTAGAAGGCATCTGTTTTAAGATGATCCAGAAAGACCCGAAGTATCGCTATGCAAACTGTACCGTCGTAGCGGAGGTTCTCGAGCAATGGCTAGCGAAATACAAACAGCAGCAAGCATCCGCAGTAAAATCTGCATCTAGATCGGGTGTCGACTCATCCATCGGTTTGGGTACCGAAACCCCAGCGGACAAACCCACCTCCCTGTCTGGTCGCGCCTCGCGAGAAATCGACACCGTGAGCAATGAAAGTGGCGACACGATGGGAGGTCGACCTCGATCAGGATTATCAACCTCCGACAGCGGTGTCATGCTCCCGGTCTCGATCCAAAATATCGATTCATCCGTAGGTAGTACGATCGACTTGGAAGCAGAGATTGCTCGCAAACTACCCCGGCGTTCGGCTCCAGCCGAACGACCGGCAGTAACTCAGACTGGTCCACGTTCAGCTGCCGACAGTTCTACGGCGTCGCCCAAGCCCCTAGCCCCTGCGGCAGTCGCGGCCCAAGTTCCTCGCCCGCAGGCCGTAACGCCCCCTGCCACTCCAGTCGCCAAGCCTTGGAACAAATGGGTTCTTCTTTTCGGCCTTGCCGTAATGTTTATTGGGGCAGTTGCTTTGGGGGTGGTTCTCGCGCGTTGGCTTGACCGGCCCTAGGACACTGTCCAAAACACCACCTGCTGGGTAATTGGTTCGCTACAATTCGACCTCTCAGCCCCAAGCATTCGCTTAATCCACTCCGATACGAGTACAACCGTTCCCTTCGACCGCTATCCTTAGTAGGCTAAAAGCAACGGTGAGACTATCTCTCACCCACGCCCCACGGTCGATTCCCTTCACAAATGGTTCGCATGCCCATGAAATCCGCTTGCCAACTTCCAGTTGCCTCTCTCTTCGCTCGCTGGTCTTCGCTTCTGCAAGTGCGCCAAGCCTCTCTGTTGGCTGTGATGACGACATTGCTCTTGGTTGGCAACTCGTGGGGACAAGAAAAAGAGACGCTAAGCAAAGCAGAAGCTGGAAAACGCTTGAATGCACTTACAGCTCAAGTGACAGAAGCTTCGAAAGCTTTCAAGAGTGAAGACTTCGAGAAATCGGCCGAGCTAATTCGCCAGGCTCAGCAACAGCTTATTGAATTAGCGAAACTCGGCGACAAGACGCTGATTCGCCGGCTTGAAACTACCCACAAATCACTTCAACGTGCTCACGCCATGCTAGAGCTAGAAGGCTTTACTCTCGATCCACTTCCAACTTGGAAAGAAATTGAGGAAGGCAAGATTCCCGAGAAGATGGAAGAGACCAAAGCAGGTACCGTTTCGTTCTCAAAGAAACTTGCACCGTGGTTAGTACAATCCTGCGGTCGCTGTCATATCGACGGAAGTCGTGGAAACTTTAACATGGCTACCTTCACTGCGTTGATGAACGGACCTGATGCTGGAAAGGTTGTATTTCCCGGAGATCCCGTTGGCAGCCGATTAGTGGAAGTCATCGAATCAGGAGACATGCCCAGAGGTGGTGGCCGGATTTCACCAGAACAACTCAACGATCTAAAAACATGGATCACAGAAGGTGCTAAGTTTGATGGTCCTGATGCGAATGCTAATTTACGCACTCTTGTTCCTAACGGAGCGGCGACTAACAACGCCGCATTGACCTTGGTGCGAGCCACTGGCAATGAAACAGTTAGCTTTGCCAATGAAGTTGCCCCGTTGCTGATGGACAACTGCAAGGGCTGTCATATTGGTGCCATGCGTAATTCGGGCAACTTAAGCTTGGACACCTTCAACCAATTGTTGCGCGGTGGTGATGGTGGACCGATCATTGTTCCGGGCAAGCCAGAAGAAAGCTTGTTGATCAAGAAATTGCGCGGAACGGCAGGCCAGCGAATGCCTGCTGGAGGAAGACCTCCCTTAGAAGATATAGCTATTACGAAGATTGCCACTTGGATCAAGGAAGGTGCTCGGTTCGACGGCCCCGATGGTGCTACAGCGATCGACCAAGTTGTCAGTATCGCGTGGATGAAAAAAGCATCCCACGAAGAACTCACCGAACGCCGCCGCGAACGAGCATTGGCTCAGTGGAAATTGGCGATGCCAGATCGAGCACCTGATCGGGCTGAAAATGAAGACATCCTGATACTGTCAAACATCGGCGAGACGGGCACTCAACGAGTTCTCAAGGTCGCGGAAAAAGCGTTCGCAGAATCGGCTAAGTACATCAAAGCAGAACGCGAAAAGCCATATCTGAAAGGTGGCATCATTCTGTTTGTATTTAACCAGCGCTATGACTACACAGAGTTCGGCAAGATGATCGAAAAACGTAGCTTGCCCATCGAATGGACAAGTCACTGGGGAGGTCGCGTACTCGATGCCTATGCAGCGATGGCCTACAACTCCAACGCAACGGATGCTGCCATTGAGGGGCAATTGATCGAGAGCTTTGTTGGTTTGCATTTAGCAGCGATTCCAACGGTTCCATTTTGGTTTTCCGAAGGTGTTGCTCGCGGTGCCGTGAATTCTTTGGTCGGTAAAGAAGATCCTCGCGTCTCAACATGGAGTCAAAATTTAGTGCCCGCCGTAAGTAGCGTGTCGTCAGCCAAAGCTGTTGTGGATAATCAAATCGGTGAAGAGCAAGCAGCGTTGGTTGGTCTGCGCGTTTCTATGGCGCTAACAGAACCCAATCGCAAGATGCTCGACGAATTTATTAAGTCACTAAGACAAGGCAATTCGTTCGAACAAACCTTGCAGCGTCTCGGCGTGACACCGGAGAAATTCCTCGAGAACGCAGGTATCGGCAAAGGCTAAGCCTGTTATCTGGTCGCTAGCCTAGAGCGCGAGCCTAACCTTCGTTTTTCGCGAGATAAGATCGCAACATCGTCGGCCCAGGATTCGACAGGGTACTCACGGACTTGATTTGCGCTGGGACAATTCTTCCTTTACCGCCGTCGAGCTGAAGTCTCTAACGATGCCCAACTAGCAAACGTGAGGAAGCAATCGCCGCGACCAACCAACCGGCGATTTGCATGACGCCACCGAGCGGCGTGACGGCACCGAGTACTGGCAAATTGAACAGTACCAGCAGATAAAGGCTACCTGAAAAAACGACAGTACCAATAGCCAACAAAGAGATCGCTAATTGGAAGGGGCGATTCCAAAAGGGTGCGGGAAGCCCAGCAAACGCTGCCAAAGCGAGAGCGTGATAAAAGTGGTAACGAACCCCCACCTCAAATTGGGAGAGCCGTTTGGCAACCGCAGCGGGATCCAGTCCGCTTCCTTCCAAAAATCCTTGCAACCCATGGGCCTGATAGGCACCTGCCGCGACTGCCAAGGCAGCTAGGCCAGCTGCCAAAACAAAGCATCGAGCAGAATTCGTTAATAAGTGCGGTGTTTCCAGAGTTCGTTCCATATTTTCTTTCCTGTCACACCGCTTTTGGTACGGCTGCCTCGGCCACTATATGTTGGCGAAGTCTCTTAGAGAAATCGCCGAGTAACAACCGCTAGATAGACATTTAGTCACCATCCGCCTGCTTGGGTTACGGCGAAATATTCTCGACAAAACCTAGATTCGTGCCCGCAGATTTTTATCGCCGGAATGAACCCCAATCGCAATTAATGGTCTAAAATTTAACCTTCTGATGGCTTGGCGATCAAATTCCTTACTGTTTCCACTAATTTTTCCATCGGAAACGGTTTGCGAATATACTCATCTACTCCCAA
>JAUMAI010000371.1:0-3642 GCA_032116775.1 Pirellula sp.
ACCCAGCCTCGATTGCGCCCACCTACGTGTTATTTCAAGGAGACCACCGAACTCCGCGGGACGAGGTACAACCCGGCATTCCCGCAATGTATCAACCTACTAATTACACTGCTGTCGCAACTCCCCATTCCACAGGCCGTCGCTTGGCTTTGGCTCAATGGATTGCTTCTGAGCAAAATCCGTGGACGGCAAGAGTTATTGTCAATCGAATTTGGCAGTTGCATTTCGGAGAAGGCATTGTGCGCACGCCCAATGATTTTGGTATCTCAGGCGATCCTCCTCAATCGATCGCTCTACTCGATTGGCTAGCCAGCGAATTAATTCGAAATAACTGGTCGCTC
Organism: Pirellula sp.; assembly: GCA_032116775.1. Lineage (GTDB taxonomy): Bacteria > Planctomycetota > Planctomycetia > Pirellulales > Pirellulaceae > JAFLCP01. The sequence continues at coordinate 342 of JAUMAI010000371.1, forward strand.
AAGCATATCCAGCGTTTGATCGTCACCAGTCGAACGTATCAAGAGCAGACGTTTAATAACCATTGGCCCCGGCAAATCAAACGCTTAAGTGCCGAGCAGTTACGAGATGCGATGCTTTCGGTGAGTGGACTGTTGCAGCGCAGACGAGGTGGTCCACCTGTATGGCCACCGGTGCCCGAGGAAGTTCTGCAAGCCAATCCAGCAACTCTCGATGATAATGAAACGCGAACCAAAGGTTGGTATACCTCTCCAGTCCATGATCAATCGGTTCGTTCGATCTACTTGGTGCAAAAGCGCACAATTCGCATTCCCTTCATGGAAACATTCGATCTCCCCGACAACTCCGTTTCATGTGGCTGTCGAAACATTAGTATCGTGGCCCCGCAAGCTTTGTCGCTACTCAACGGTGACTGGGCTATTGAAGCAGCAAAGGCTTTATCTCAGCAGATTTCTTCCGCAGAGCCTGTCGATGTCAAACAACAAGTCGATCTAGTTTTCTTGTCGATTTTTCAGCGTTACCCCAACGACAGCGAAGGACTAGCTTGTATACAATTCTTAGAGAAGCGATCGCTGACTGAATTGACGCGAGCCTTACTCAACAGCAATGAGTTTTTGTTTTTGGAATAGCGTTACCCAATGAGATAAACCATGCGTGGTCCAGGTCAAAGCCCATTCGCACAAATCGACCGCAATGCTGGTACCAGGTTTAGTCTCCGTTTCTTACTGCTCCTGATGATCGTTTTTTCGTGCGCCGCGGCTGGATTGGGTTATGCGGTTCGAATACCCGCTATCTCGGAAGAACTGAATGCTTGGTACGGGCAAACCTCGGACGGGAAGGGGAATTCGGGCCGAACCGCCCAGGTTTTGTTCGTATTTTTCGTCTACTCGATGCCATTGTTCATGGCCATGTTGATCTGGAGCTTGTCGATCATTCTCGGCTGGTTAAAGCGATTTCGGTCCGAGAGCGACGCCGAATCCGAAGACTAACCCCCTCTTTCTAATATCTACACTCCCCCCTGGTAGCGTTTGGTGAGTACAATGTAGGGCATGTTGCGCTCCCTTTGAGTGCGATTTGTTCACTGTCAGTCTTTTCGTATCTGCTGTCGAGAAATCTCTATGGATCCTTTTCAGCGTTATCTCGGTATTACGGCTTCCTCAGGGTCGATCTCCCTTTATCGACTAATTGAGGTGGCTGAAGGTGAAATGGATCAGGCCATCATCAAGGGTGCCCTACAAAACGCCGGAGTAAGGCTCAAACAGGCAGATCGCAGCGCCGATCCTGAAGGTTGGAAGTCAGTGGTGGAAGAAGTTAAGCGAGCCCAGCAGATACTTCTATCTCCCGAAGCAAACCGCAAGTACTTTGCGGAACAACAAAGTAAGACCAAACGGAAAACAGGTACACCACCAGCCATCACGCCCCCAGCCATCACAACACCGCCGCCAGTGCATGGTTCGTCCCGCGTCGATCCATTAGCCGACATCCGCGGACTTCTACCGATCGGTGACCCATGTGCTGCCTTAGACATCAGTTTGCTGGAAACTGCTCCTGCGGCAGTTAACAACGCCCCCTGGTTTGCAGCAGCCGAAGTGCGGATTCAAACTTTGGCTCAGGAGTTAGCGGGCACATTTTCGAATACTCGCCAAATTTCTGCGGCCGGTAACTCGGTCGGACTAGCATCAGCCCCATCCATCAAGAAGAACAAAGCTCGAGTCAAATCTAGTGCTCTATCCCGAGCTATGCCTTTACTAGTTTTGTTTGGAGGTGCTTTGGGATTACTCGGGTTCGGCGGCTATATGCTTTATTCGAATCAAAGCAATGCCACGCTCGCGCAGGGGCCACAACCGGCTGCCCCAGATAATGCTCGCCCCGTTGATCCAGTTATGGGCAACGCGCCAGTGGCCAATAACAAGGCCCCAAAGCCACCTCGCCGCAGTGGCTTACCAGGTCTTAACGAAGAAGGTGCCCCTGTCGAGCAAGTGCCCGAATTACCCCCAGTCCCGAAGACAGAGCCCAACGGTAATCCGAATGGCTCCAACATGGCACAGCCAAATGGTAATTCATCTGAAATGCCCGCCACCAATCCAGCCCCCAACCCTCCCGCCAATCCAACGCCCGCGGAACCGATGACTCCAGAAAACCCTGATTCTCCGGAATCAGAAAAACCTATGGAGAATGAAAAACCAACCGGCGATCTCAGTGAGTTAATGAATGAAGAGAAACCTGAACCGGAACCAGAGAAGCCAGCTGAAACCGAAGTTAAACCCACGGCAGCTGAACTCAAACAGTATGCAGATGCAATGAACCTAGCTCGTAAGTCATTGAGCAGCCGAGACATTGAGAAATTTGAAGCTAGTTTGGCCAAAGCCGAACCGCTCGCCATTACCGCCAATCAAAAGAAACAATTCGCTCGACTAAAAACGCTCGGCGATGCAACCAAACGCTATGAAGAAGCTTTACTCAACTCAATAGCTGCTCGCGGTGCCGGCGAGAATATCCAGGTGAAAAACACAGTTGTTGGCTGGGTTGAAGGTAGCGGAGATAAATTTAAAGTTCGCGTTGGAGGATCATCCAATGCCTACACCACGCAGACCGCTCCCCTTGGATTAACAAACGCACTCGTCGACCTTGTTTTATCACCCGATGAACCACTCACTCAGCTATGCAAAGCGAGTGTAGCATTACAAAGCAAAAAAGTTGCTAATCGCGATGAGGTTTCAACTTGGCTTGATGCAGCAGTCGCAGCAGGTCTCATCGATGGCGACTTTCGATTGGTCGTAGATGAACCGTATGACGCCGCAGAGTAGGGCTGTATTGGCTCAAAAAAGAAAATACTAAAGATTAGTGGCCTGTGGTAAGCAACCGACAGGCCACTATTATTTTTTCGATAGTCAAAACTTAGCGTCGTCGGGCGCCAGTTCCAATTGGCTCGTTCTCGGCCGCAGTTCGAACAGGTGACGATGCGGTCGCGCTCTTGCTTGGCTTGGTCTGAAAACCTTGCTTGTTCTGGTACGCAACGAGTCGTTGCTTCATCAACGCAAGTTCCTCTTCAGGTGCCTTCTTGAGCGCCTCCTTCATCGTTTCCACGGCATCGTTGAATTGGCCATTGGCTGCTAACGCAGCGGCTAATGTATCCAAATACCGAGCCTCATCCTCGCCATCCAATTCGATAGCTCGCCGAGCAGCCAACAAGGCCGACTTTGGATTTCGAACCTTGGCATCTGGGCATGTTGCCATCAACCAGGCAGCATTTTGGTAGGCTCTTCCCATCTCGCGGTCCACTTGGATCGCTTGTTGATATGT
>JAUMAI010000371.1:3652-6822 GCA_032116775.1 Pirellula sp.
CTAAAGCTTCTTTCCATTGTCCTAGGAATTGATAAGCATCTGCTAAATCAGCCCACCATACCGCATTGTCGCTCTCCAAATCTGCAGCTTTCCGATAACTTGCCAACGCTTCTTTATTGCGTTTAAGCATCAATAAGGAATGCGCTAAACTGTTGTAGTACTGTGCATCGTTGGGCTTCAGGCGAATCGCAGTCGTGTAATCCTCGACAGCTTCCTCAAATCGATCTGTCTGAAAGTATAATTCGGCTCTATTAAAATAGGCGTTGTCATACTTCGGCTCCTCACGAATTACGATACCGAACTGTTCAATGGCATCATCGAATTGATTGGACATCGCTAAAGCGATCGCTAAATTATGTCGTGCTCGCCAACGCTGTGGATTTAGCTTCAACGACAATCGAAAATCTTTAGCTGCTTCGGTGTCGAGTTTCGCAGCCTCCTCGGTTTCACCCAAGTTGACCTTCTCGGCAGCAAGATCTCCCAGCATTTCACCACGTCGATTGAACGCCCACGACAGCAAATCGCGAGCGTAAGCTCGATCAGCCGCACTGCGGCCTCGATCGGCATAGACTTTCTTTAATTCCTCGATCAGTTGACTTACAGCCTCTACAGTCGGCGATTGATCAGCAGTTTGGTAAAGGGAGATCAGATCCTGCGAAACAGCCTCCTGCTGCGCTGAAACATGAGCGGTCGCTAATGTTGCACAAAGCAACAACGCCATCCCCCGCACCACGATCGAGGATACATTGAACGAAATGCGATTCCCAGTAACTCGTCTTACCCACGTCGCATCTTCGTATGTCGCAGTCATACCTACATCCTTGTCGCACTGCCTACTACTTTTTGTTTCAACATCCTGGCTTGTTGATTTCTTCTATCAACATCACGCGCAAAGCCTATACGGGACCTGAACTATTCCGGCCCTGGACATTGTGGACTTAGACCGTTTAGCCTTAGACCACCAAGATAGCGCGGAGCGTAGCGGTTTCATGAGTTTGAGAGAAGAGCGATTTCGAGATCCCACCCCCAATGGGTCGTGGTGGGCGAATAAAGGCTCCAGTTCCGCTTGTGCGTTGTCGCTTTTGTGACAGTTCCAGTCCGGCGACGGACCTTGAGCGAACGAAATTTGACGGATTCGCTAGCAAAACGCCCAACATTCGACAATCGCACCCCCTTACTAAGCATTGGGAATCCCAGCGACGGGTCGTATCGATCGCTAAAAACATATTTGATAGCGTTTCAGTATAAAAACCCGAATCGCTTGGAATCGTTAAACCTTCCTCAGCAGTTACAGTTGAGTCGAATGCCAGGAGTGTTCGCTAGCTTCGCCGCCTCTAAACACTTGTAATAAAAAAGCGATCTCTGAAAACCAAACAGTTTTCGTCGGATCGCTTCTTGTGAACTGCAACAGAGTTTATTTAACAAACCAACTACTTCTTGGTCGAAGGTGCCTCAGTTGGCTGGATAGCCTCCTCATAGGCTGCGTGGCCTCCGACGACCGGAAGATCTAGTTCGGTTTCATTGAGATCGATTTGAATCTGCGTACCAGGTTCGGGCCACAAAGTGAAATCACGATCGCTGGAGAAGACAACTAGTCCAAGTTGCTCCCCACTCTTTAATATTTGGTCATCTGGTTGCAATTCGAATTCCACTTCTCGGAATTCGCCTGAAACCATAGGTTTTTCGACCCATAGTGATTCAGCATTAGCGGGATCTGCCCATCCTCGAGTGATAATATCGTCAGTAATGTTTTCGCTATTGGTCCATGGAAGAGACACCAACCAAACCGAGAGGCATGCATTAGGTCGATCACATGCGACTCGCAACTTGATTTTTGCTATACCAGACAGATGTAATGGTTTCTGCAGTTTCGGTGTTGCATAGAGCAGACGATGAGTGCTCCACTCGGCCTGAATCAACTGAGGACCGCTGAAGGAAAAGTTATCGACAACGTCTTCAATCAATGGCTTAGAACTATCACCATCATTGGTCGTAGCACTCAGGGCTGGCTGTAATTCGCCAATGGTCCTGCCACCTGCTGAGGGTTTAAAAGTAACCACTTGAGCATCTGGATTGGGGTAATCTGCGTAAGCCTCTGGCTTGTCGCGAGACTCTCCTTCACGAACAATCTGTGCCTTGGGTTCTTTTAGGATGTCATTATTTATTCCATATAGAAAATGAGAGAACCACTTATTCAGCACTGAAACCGGTGGTTGCCCACCATGGCCTCCTTGGTGGTAATAGATTTTGCAGGGCAAGCCTTTTTCGCGCACAGCTTGATAAATCCGATAGCTGTGCTCTGGCATTACGTTCCAGTCATTGAAAGCGTGTGCCATGAAAAGAGCCGCCTTCATGGAGTCGAGCTGATGGATGTAGTCACGACTCTTCCAAAAGTCGTTGTAATCGCCGTTGGTTCGATCAAAGTTCTTGAGCATCCCTTCATCGCGAATGTTGCAATCGCAGTACTCTCGCTTATCTTCGTAACCAGAGTGGATGAAATTGAAAAGCACATCGATATCTTCACCCATGTAGCCACCTGGATGCCGTACCAATCCATTCGAACGATAGTAATGGTAGTAGGAGGTATTTGGTGCGACCGGAACGATACACTCCAATCCTTCGACACCTGTTGTGGCAGCGGCCAGGCAGAGCGTACCGTTGTACGAGGTGCCAATCATCCCAACTTTTCCTGTAGACCAGGTCGCCTTGACCTGCTCATCGCCATCTACCGTCGCGAAACCTTTGGCTCGGCCATTGAGCCAATCGATAACTGCTTTTGGAGCTAGCGATTCGTTAGGGCCCCCCACAGTTGGACAACCTTGAGACAAACCTGTACCAGGTGATGAGGAGTGGACGACCGCGAAACCTCGGGGTACCCACTCACCGACATGCTCACCAGAAAGCTTCGGGCGTTTGCTTTGTTGTGGAATAGGTGGAGATGGCTCATGTTTCGGCGGTGGAGAATTAAGATTCTGCCGTGGGCTCCACATATATTGCGGTGCGGTTGAACCCATCCCAGCGTAGTAGGGACTCGACTGATAGATGACTGGTACTTTTAGCCCTTCGGTCTCGGTTTGCTGTGGCCGAACTACGCTGACGTGCATGCGATCGAGTTTGCCATCTTGATCCGAATCGAACTCCGTCTCTACAAAAAGATCATGCTCGATCCA
>JAUMAI010000372.1:0-2253 GCA_032116775.1 Pirellula sp.
TAGCAGCATCGCATACGAATGTGTCGCCAATTTCCCAGGCCAATACATCCGCTAGCCGCAACGTACTTGCAGACTCGAGCAACCGTGGTTGAAGTCGTCTCAGGTGGCGTGCCACGCTCTTTTCGGAAATTACACTTCCGGGTCGGGCTTTGCTGCGAAAAGTGTCCCAAGAGGAGACGATGTCAAAGACATCCTCCCGTTCTCCCAAGATGCCTGCTACGAGATACGTTACCGAGCTCGCTGCTACTAACTGTTGGAAATCATTGGATAGACCTGAGGGCAATCCAGCAAATCCGCTGACAAGGACGCACCCAATTGACCTGTCACCCTTCCACACCATGTCATGGAGTAGTTTATGTCCCGGCTCCGATGAATGTGTTGCTTTAACGTTCGTAAAAACTTCGAACAAAGAATGAAAGAACTGGTAAGGACTAGTTCCTTCCGCCAAACCTAGCTCTCTCACGAGTAGTGTCCAATCATCCACTTGGCGCGACCGCATAAACAACTCAGTCAGCTGTTCGCCAAGTAACTCGCCAAGGTGTAACGCAATCCGTTCGTTCTCATTCAGATCGCGAGAAAGCTGTGCTCGACCAACATCGATATTGAATGCCCCATTCACAATAAACCCCGTCCCTAAGCATTCATCGGTAGGTGCCATCACCCACACAGTTGGGATCTCCGCGTCGAAGCAGCTGATTCCAGACGAATCAAGACGAAGAAGGAGTGAACCAATCTCGTTTCGCAATAGAAGGCCAGTAGTCTGCTCCCCGCTTCCCTCCGGCTCGCGAAGAGTGATGCTACCGACGAGCGATCCTCTAACCCCACTTACTTTGCAGGGATTCCAACTGACCTCACAGCCATCGCTCAAGACGATAGTAGATATGTGTCGAGCAAATACCACCTGCAAGCCACAGAGTCGGTCGAACCGTTGAAGTACATCGACAGCCTCAGCACGGTCTAATGGTAACTCGATTAAAGTCGCATATCGACTACTTCTGCCCAGGCCATCTTTTAACCTCAGGATTGAGCGTGAATCAGCCGCATTGTCATCAAGTATACGCTTGGGATACATCGCGCCCTTCACCTCGAATGCCAATCGGCCGCTGACGACCTTAGGCGAATCGGAAACAAGATAACAACTCTTGAATCCGAGTCCGTACTTACCTGTGACCGCTGCCGACTTCTCAACAGCATCATCAAACGACTTACTGGATAGATTTAGAACGAGCATGCTCCACAAGTCATCTTCAAACTTCGGCCTCAACTTCGTGTTTTCCAAAGGATATTGGTTGACGCAACGACCATAATGCACGAAAACGATCCTGCCTTCCTCTCTCTGAATAAAGAATGACTTGGCAATCTCAATGCGGTCTTGGTTGTCAAAATGGGCAACCAACTGACTACAAGTGTCATCTGCGTTCTGAAAAATCTCAAATGGTATTGATGCTACTGTGTACTGATAGTGTTTCTCAATTCTTTGGCGGACAGCGGCGGCGACTCGAAGCTGAGTATCCTCATCAGCTTCGAGCAGATTTCGAAGCTTGGCTTTTGCAAGATCTCGTTCATTGTTTGCGTCGCGCGTGCCGTATCCCACCGCAACCCCAACTTGTTGTTCAGCAACTAACTTGTCCGCTGCGTCCCATTCTCGAATCACTGGCCCAAGCTTCGAGTCAGACTTCAATCCATACTGCTCAAGAATCAAGAACGCGTTACTGATAATTCGTGCTTGCGCGATACTTATGTCCAGCTGGTCGCTGTTAGACAGATCCTCCCATGCGTCCGAAAAATGTGTTTGGTGCTCATACTGGTTGTAGGCGGTTCCGATCAACCTGACGCATGAGTCTCTGAGCAGATTAGATAAATCAGTTGGGTTGGCAGTTCGTGTGTCGATCTCATTAAGCCGGAAGCATAAGACTCGCTTGCCATCGACAACCTTGTGGGGGAACGGGAAGTTCGGCTTTCCATAACTAATGAAAATGGTTGCGGGAACGCGGTTTCGATCTGCCTGAATCGCCTGATCAAAAATATTGGCCACAGTGACTTTGGGTGTAGAAACGATTTCAACAATGACTCGCTGTTTTGCGATCATCGTCAAACCATCTTCCTTTATTGTCCCGCTAGAGTCACGCCAATCTTCCAGGCCAAATTTTCGTCGGGTCTGATCGATCGTTCGGTTTCCACCAAGGTAACTTTCAGCTAACGCGAGGACTTCTTCGTCGTCGCCCAATAGTGAAAGGAAGCCACCAATCTGTT
>JAUMAI010000373.1:0-4794 GCA_032116775.1 Pirellula sp.
GTTACTTTATTCACCGGTTACGTTATTCACCGGTTACGTTATTCACCGGTTACGTTATTCACCGGTTACGTTATTCACCGGTTACGTTATTCACCGGGTGCACCGGGTGCCCGGCACCCTGCCGAGGCTTTCCGAAGCTTATTGCTTGTCTTTTTTCTGAGTGCTCCCCTCGCCCCCGGCGTTTTTGCGGAGCAAAAATCGCCAGGGGGAGAGGGGCTGGGGGTGAGGGGGATTGATTACCGCTTTGCGAACCAGCTTCCGGTCGCGCTCACCCCCTCACCCCGCCCCTCTCCCCAACAAGATCTGCGCTGCGCTTCGATCTCGTTGGGGAGAGGGAGAACCAATCATTCACCGTTTACCTCATTCACCGTTTACCTCATTCACCGTTTACCTCATTCACCGTTTACCTCATTCACCGTTTACCTCATTCACCGTTTACCTCATTCACCGTTTACCTCATTCACCGAGTGCCACATTTGCCCAGGGCAATAGTTCCTGGGACTAATGGGGGGTGAGTAGGGGCGGGGGGAATTTCCTCCATTATCGACGATTTATCCGGGTAAGAACTTGGAGTAGCAATATTAGTCGTTATGATGATGAATCGTTTGTTCAGCGGCTTTCCCAGTGATGGATCTATGGGCGAAATACTGCTCTACTATCAACGACCCCAGCCGGCAACTTGGGTCTATCTCTCATCGTTCTTGGTGATGGGACTGTTTTTCATGTTTCATCGTTTATGGAGCATGAGGAATCTCGATATTGCGCTGTTGCTGCTGCTCTCCCCAGGTCTCATGATGGTCTACGAAGGGAGAAAGCTCCGGAATGATCCGAGCTATAAGCCATCCGGAGAATCGGTTGCTGCTCAGCAAACGAGTGAAGTTGCCCAGGTCTTTGGCTCTGGGAATATGGCCGGCAGTGGAGAGTCATTAGCGAGTCCCAGTGATATTGTGCCAGGCGGCCGCTTGATTTCTTTCGATTCGTACAATCCAAATCCCTGGTACTCGCGCGTCATCGAACAGGCCGTAGACAATCTGGCGATTCGGCCCACGGATGGAGAGGAGATGGTTGGCAATCAATTAACCACCGTTAATTGGACCGCTGATCAATTGGAGTATTTTGGCTTTGTCTGGTTACTAGGCGTTTCGCTTCTGTTGCTCGCTCGATTGTTGATCGATACGACGTTGGTACGCCGTCCTTTGCTGGAGCCAAATCTGACTAGCGGAGGACTTTCGTTTATTGGGGTTTCTCTCTTTTTGTTTCTCATGGCCAATGTGGCGACCAGCACCGTCGAAGAACAACGCAATCAGGGACCAAAGCTTGGGCCTGGCTATGCTTTATTAAATGCATTGCCTGATATTCAAACGACCGAAAATCCTCGTGTCGGAGCCAATGTCGTCGAGTCTGAGCAACGTCAAACGCGAATGAGGTCGGAGATAGCCAAAGCAATTGCGATTACAGCGAACATGGCAATTGTTCTCGGAATCGTCGCGATTGGTTATTGGCATTTCGATGATACGAAGATGGGTATCGGTGCAGCGACGCTTTATTTACTGTTGCCATACACAGCGCAGATGACCGGCCGAATCGACCACGTCTTACCGGGAGCAATGTTGGTCTGGTCCGTTCTGCTCTATCGGTTTCCTTTATTGGCTGGCGGATTTCTGGGATTAGCGGCTGGGTTAACCTATTATCCTCTATTCCTGTTGCCGTTATGGTTAAGTTTTTATTGGCCACGCGGCGTCAGACGGTTTTTGGTTGGCTTTATCGTAACCATTGCATTTCTGGCTTCGCTGCTATTTTGGGTGCCGAGCGATGAAAAGATCTTGCAACTCCAGCATATGTTTGGACTTTTAGCTCCAGCCATGCAAGACCTGCAGGGTGTGTGGGGCCTGGGATGGTATCCAAGTTTTCGGCTCCCTGTGTTGGTCGCGTTTTGTATTCTCAGCTTCTCTTACATATGGTGGCCAGCTCAAAAGAACTTGGCGACCTTGATGAGTGGTTCCGCGGCAGTGATGGTCGCAGCCCAGTTCTGGCATGGCTTCGGCGGTGGCTTATACATGGCCTGGTTTTTACCGCTGGTTCTACTAACTATTTTCCGCCCTAACCTGGATGATCGCGTTGCCCTGGAAGTTGTGGGCTCTGGTTGGAGGAAGAGTAAAGTTGGGGGGACCGTGCCTCTCAAAGTGGCTCCCGGCACCGATGCTGCTTAGCTAAAATTAGATGATTGCCGGATCCTCGCGAAACTCATCCGCGCGCCATTGTCTTTTTTCTCTTTCTTGGAGTTTATGCATGACGTTGCATATCCTTGTGTCTACTGTCTTGCGAGTCGTATTGCTCGGCTCAGCAGTCCATTTTTTATCACCGCTGCTTGTCGCTCAGGAGCAAGTACCAGAAAAGTTTCAAAAGGCTAATAATGCGCTCGAAGATTATGTGCGTCAGCCTGATCCTGCCTATCAATGGAAAATCAAACAGGAGCAGAAGGTTGGTTCCAGCGATATCTTGAGACTGCATTTGCAGTCGCAGTCGTGGCAAGGCACAAACTGGAAGCACGTTGTTTACATTATTAAGCCCAAGAGCGTCGAGGATCTAAAAGAAGTGCCTGCCATTCTGTTGATCAGTGGTGGCAGCTGGAAAAAAGAATGGCCAGAAACAGGTCCCGATGAGGTGAGTCTTCCTCGCGAAGCCTCCATGCTTTCTACCTTTGCCGATTCATTCAAGGCAGTGTTTGTGATCGTGCAGCATGTTCCATTTCAGCCGATGTTTGGCGATAAACATGAAGACGAAATCATCGCTGAGACATTTGCTCGCTACATGCAAACCGGCGACTCTACTTGGCCCTTGCTACTGCCGATGGTGAAGGCTGCCGTAAAGAGTATGGACGCAACACAAGAGGTTTGCCAAGAAAAGTGGGGCCTTAATGTAAAAAGCTTTACGGTGACAGGCGCCTCAAAGCGAGGCTGGACGACGTGGTTGACCAGCAGCGTTGATCCTCGCGTGCGAGCGCTTGCTCCAATGGTTATCGATATGCTCAACATGAGCGAACATTTGAAACTGCAGATGTCAACCTGGGGCGAGTATTCCGAACAAATTGCCGATTACACAGAACTTCAGCTTCCCAAATACATCGATTCACCGCCAGGCAAAGCATTGCAGAAAATAGTCGATCCTTATCAGTACCGAGAGAAGATTGCACAACCCAAATTATTGATCTTCGGAACCAATGATCGCTACTGGCCATTGGATGCTTGCTCGCTGTATTGGTCGGATTTGCAAGGCTCGAAGCATTTATTGTATGTTCCCAACAAAGGCCATAACGCCGACGACTATCCGCGTATTCTAGGTAGTCTATTGGCACTGCATCGAAGTCAGAATGGAGGAGAACCTCTCCCTAAAATGGAATGGGATTTCAAACCGACCGAGAGCGGCGTCGAATTGCAAGTTACTTCTGACAAACAACCCGAACTGGTCCGATGTTGGATTGCGACTTCCGATTCAAAAGACTTCCGTAGCTCAAAGTGGATTGAGCATCGCTGCCAAGTGAATGACGGTAAATACTGTTATACCGTAAAGTTTCCTGAAGATGGCTATGTTGCAACCTTCGGTGAAGCGGTATACCCACAAGAACCACTGACAGCCCAATTCTCGACGAACGTGAAGATCTTTCAGGCACCAAAACAGTAATGAATTGCAACTCCTATCTTCTGCAGGCTCTGAAGTGAGTGGCTGAGAAAATGGTTTTACTGAGGTTGGAGTTGAGTCGACTGAAGGCCTGAAATGCAGGGGCCATTTTTCGGTCGTAAAGAGTTTTGAGACGGTATGTCAAGAAATGACTAAGAGGCGATCTAGCGGAGCAGGTTTGGCCTACTCGTTAGATCGCCTCTTTTCGTTTTACGCAATTGACGTTGGGCGTTTAACTTAGGTAGCCCATGGATTGCATTAGATATACTTCAGCGAAGTAGACAGCGCATCCGGCCAAGTAGCCCAGCAACGCCCAAAAGCTAATTTTTTTCACGTACCACATAAAGTCAATCTTTTCCAAGCCCATCGCAGCTACACCTGCGGCTGAGCCGATGATCAAGCAACTACCGCCGGTACCAGCACAGTAAGCCAAGAAGATCCAGAACAAATCGTCCTGAGGAAGGGAATACATTTCGATACCAGCTGCTACGAGCGGTACGTTATCGACCACCGCTGAGAGTAGCCCGATTAAAATCGCTATAAGGTTCTTGTAGCCAACCGAAGAGTCAAGTGCTTCAGCTGCTTGCTTCAAGATACCAACAGACGCCATTGAGTTGATGGCCAACAAAATACCAAGGAAGAATAAGATGCTGCCGGTATCAATTTTCTTGAGGATCGATAGCACGTGAGTGGATGAGCGTGTCTCTTGATCCATATCATGCTTCACGATTTCAGACACCAACCACATAACTCCGAGGCTAAAAAGCACTCCCATGAATGGAGGTAGGTGGGTGACTGCCTTGAATATTGGTACAAACAATAAGCCTCCAAAGCCTAGGCACAAAAACAACATGGACTGGTAGGGTTTAAGCTTTTTGTAGTGAGCATGAGCTACTTGTTCCGGACGGACGACGGGGCCTTTGAGGTATCGTGAAACAAAGAACAAAGGTACGAACAGACAGGCTAAGCTTGGCAGTAGCAGCCATAGAACTGTTGGTACTGGGGTAATTTTCTTCTTGATCCACAACATGGTTGTGGTAACGTCGCCGATAACCGTCCAGGCTCCACCGGCATTGGCAGCAATAACGACCATACCTGCAAAGAAAAGACGTCGCT
>JAUMAI010000374.1:0-4027 GCA_032116775.1 Pirellula sp.
ATCGAGTTTATCTTCTGCTAAAGCTAATGGATCCCCTCCCGAAATCAGTACGTCCCGTACCTGCGGAGTTTTGCGCAGATATTCAAAAGCGGCTTCAAGACGTTTTTCGTTCGGTAGAATTTCCCCATGCCCAACCACTCGAGATCGAGTGCAGTAGCGGCAATATGTGGAGCAGAAATCTAAGGCTAACAGCAGAACCCTATCTGGGTAGCGGTGCACGAGCCCCGGAACAGGGCTATGGCCATCCTCTCCCAGCGGATCGTCTGCTTCGCCTTGGGTTCTCAAGAACTCATCGGAGCGTGGTACGACTGTTTTACGCAGGGGTTGGTCTGCATCGAATTCATCGAGTAGGCTCATGTAGTAGGGGGTAATGCCTACAGGAAGCATTGAGCCACCCTTTTCGATACCCTCTCGCTCTCGCTCGCTTAATTGCAGCATCGCTTGGAATTGATCCATTTTGCGAATGCGATTACGAGCCTGCCATCTCCAGTCATTCCATTCCCTATCGGTAACCTCAGGGAAGAAGCGTTTGCGAAACGCTTTGGTCTTAGGGTTGACGACGTTGCGGGAAGTAGAGAATAACGGAACCGGAATGTCAGCTACTAGCGAAGACGATTCGGAGTTCGGCAACGCTGGCGTATGCGGTTGTAATGTAACCACATCCAGTCGTCGTATTTCTTGGCTGGGAAGAATGGTGGAGCTTGAGGAAACCAAGTCAGCTACAGCATCGGCTTTCGAAATCTGTTTCGAAGTGCGCGATTCAATTTTGACCCTGGCTCTGATCAATTTAACAGTTTTTTGAGTCTGTTGGTCAGCCGCAGCGTTCGTTGGGCTACCAGGAGGTTCCGACTCTGAATTTTGTTGCGTGCCATCCTCGGAGGCAACGAAGCTCATAAAAACCTGTTCCTAATCGAGAAACAAATTCACATCGCATTGCGGCGATGCAACGCCCTCCCGGCTGAAGCTTCAGCAAACAGTAGACCCCAGAGGGCTTCTAACGAGATAACTTCCCTGCCGTTGCGCTCATCCGTACGCGCAGCTGATCATCACGTTAGCGGAACATTAAATGCAGGGTTGAGTAAAATTACAATCTGGAAGTGTCAATTTTCTGACATTTTTTCCACAATCCAACCAAATCGTTGGACGGACAAAAAAGTCCAAAAAGTTTTAGAGTCGGGAGATAAGAAGTTCGCGTTGGAAAATCAGTTCCTTTGGCAATCGATCATGAACGGTTAGCAAGAATTCTTCTTGCCATAGCAATTCACGACGCCATTCGGCAGCATCATAGTGCATGAGTTGGTCCCATTGTGGCTTGGGGTAGGGTAAGCCTTGCCAATCGAATTCGTTGAATCTTGGCATCCAGCCGATGGCTGTTTCGCGGGCGGGTGCTCGGCCACGACAGCGATCGATGACCCATTTGAGCACGCGAAAATTTTCTCCATAGCCAGGCCACAAATACTGGCCATCTTTCCCTTTGCGGAACCAATTCACATGAAATATTCGTGGTGGATCTGTCAATTCTCTACGAATATTAAGCCAATGATTGAAATAATCACCCATGTGATAGCCGCAGAAAGGAAGCATCGCCATCGGATCTCTTCGGACTCGGCCAAGCTCACCTGCGGCAGCGGCGGTTGTTTCACTGGCCATCGTGGCTCCCAAATAGACGCCGTGGATCCAGTTGAAAGATTGGAACACCAGCGGCATAGTGGCTGCACGTCGCCCACCAAAAATAATGGCGCTGATTGGCACACCTTCTGGACTATTAAACTCTTCTGCCAAAGCTGGGTTATTGCGAACTGGCGCAGTAAAGCGGCTATTGGGATGAGCCGCTTTATCAAGCGACTGCGGCGTCCAAGGGTTTCCCTTCCAGTCGGTTAGTTTTTCGGGTGTGGGGCCATCTTTCCCTTCCCACCAAACATCCCCATCTGGTGTTATCGCGACGTTGGTGTAAATCGTATCGTTCCGGATCGAGCGCATCGCATTGGGATTGGTTGCGAAATTAGTACCCGGGGCAACCCCGAAATAGCCTGCCTCTGGATTGATGGCCCATAGTCGTCCATCTTTTCCCGGTCTCATCCAAGCGATGTCATCGCCGATTGTGGTGACTTTCCAACCTGAAAATGGGGCAGGGGGGATCATCATCGCAAAATTGGTTTTCCCGCAGGCGCTCGGGAATGCCGCTGCCACATAGGTTTTCTCGCCCGTTGGGGACTCTAGGGCTAGCAGCAGCATATGCTCGGCAAGCCAACCCTGCTGCCGTCCTAACGACGATCCGATGCGGAGCGATAAGCACTTCTTTCCCAGCAGCACATTGCCGCCGTAGCCACTTCCCACGGAGATAATGGCATTATCTTGCGGAAAATGGCAGATATAGCGTTGCGCGGGATCGAGATTTAATGTGCAGTGCACACCTCGATTAAATTCGGGTTTGCCTCTCAGTTGTTCGATCGCGATTCTTCCCATGCGGCTCATAATTCGCATATTAAGAACCACATAAATTGAATCTGTGATTTCAATGCCAACCATGCGAAGCGGCGAACCTGGAGGACCCATCAAATAGGGCACAACATACATCGTTCTGCCACGCATACTCTGACGCAACAGTCCATGAAGCCGATCGTACATCTCCTTCGGGGCAGCCCAATTATTGGTTGGACCCGCTTCCTCTCGGCTGGGAGTGCAAATGTAGGTGCACTGCTCGACTCGCGCCACGTCATTCGGATTGGAGCGGTGGTAATAGCAGCCCGGAAGTAGCTCTTGGTTTAGCGGCGACAAAACCCCCAAACGGACCGCTTCTTTGGTTAAATAAGCCTTCTCTTCCTCCGACCCGTCACACCAAAAGACTCGATCAGGTTCGCACAGCAACTTGTATTGCTCGACGAATTCGGCGATTCCCTCTGCCCCCGGCGGTTCGTTGCCGAAATGTCTGTCTTGTGTCATCTCATGCTCCACCATGAATCGAGCTCGGTTGATTTCCGCGAAACTAACGGTTTGGCTAGCGTCTTTTTAGCTCCCAGGTTTGCATGTAGTGCCATGCCTCTCTTGATCAAAGATAGCTTATGAGAGTTGTGGCCCGTCTACGATCTCCCAAGGTAGCTAGCCTAATGTGACACGTTTTGGGAAATAAGAACAGATAGGAAGAGTTCAATTTCCAGGGACTTGGAGTTCTAAGTCATTCCTTCCTATCAGCCATTTTGATAACGATTTCCTCTTGATCAATTTTACTTCTTGTGGACGCTTTTCGCTGAACTCCAAGTTGTCATCTCCTGGACTGCACTTGCCGCGAGACCAGATTTTCCGTAATACCGAGAGGTTATTGACTCGCCGGACTTAGATTGGTTGATTGTTGTTTGTTGGGTTCGATTTGATCGACAATCTTATGCTGTACCACCTCATAAATTCCCGCCCAGAAGCCTGTCCCCGTAGAATGTATAAAACAGATCGACCTGCAAGGCTGTATTGGCTAGGGCGAATGCTGCTCATTGCGGGCTGGAGCATTCTGGCCACGACTCTCGTGCTCGGGTGCCGATCAGCCCCCGTGACGGGGCGACATCAATTGGTGATGATTCCAGAGACCCAGGAAATCGAGCAGGGGGCGTCTGCCTTTCAAGAGATAAGCGGCAAAGAAGGTGAAGCAACCGGAGGCCCTGCAGCTGAAATGGTCCGAAGGGTTGGGAATCGCATTGCTGCTGTTGCAAAGCGTGATGATTACAAGTGGGAATTCCGTTTGCTTAAAGGGGATACCGTCAACGCTTTTTGCTTGCCTGGAGGCAAAGTGGCTGTGTACGAAGGTATCTTGCCAGTTTGTCAGTCCGAAGCAGGTTTAGCCGTCGTAATGTCCCACGAAGTAGCGCATGCGTTGGCTCGCCATGGCGGAGAACGTATGAGTCAAAACATGGCGGTGGATTCGTTGAAGCAAGTCGTCGCGTTGGCAACCGCACGGCAGACTCAATTGAAGCAACAAATCTTTATGCAAGCCTATGGTCTGGGAACGCAGTACGGAGTGTTGTTGCCTTACAGTCGG
>JAUMAI010000375.1:0-8173 GCA_032116775.1 Pirellula sp.
CTGGCCTGTTATCTTCCATATGGCCCGAGGCAGCTAGGCTGGGAGCCAATGCGAGTTTCGTCGGGGATATACGAGCCGAGCGAAGTAAGCAGGATTCAGTGTGGTCGATCGATGGCAGTCTGGAGATGGTTAGCCTCGATGAATTGACACGTTTACTACCGCAAGGCTTGGCCGGAACAGGTAGGATCGGAGGTTTGCGGGCGACGGTGCGAAATCAGCAGCTGGTGCAAGCCTCTGGTGAATTGTTTATCACTGGAGGGGGCAGTTTACATCGAGAATGGTTGATTTCGGCTACACAAATATTGAGGCTGCGGCTTCGCGAGGGTTTGGCCGATTCGGCAGCTACGTTTGTGCATTTCGATCAATTGAATTGCCAATTCGATTGGGACAAGGAAGGATTGCGTATTCATGGCGGACTATCGGGCCAATCGCAGGATCCCAGAGTTGCCAACATCGAGGGGCTATTGGCGGTTGATAGTCTAGGAGCCCTTTTTGCCGATAGCGGAGTGCCGGAAGAAAGCTTACCTCGGGCGACCAGTTTGCAGGTTATTCAGTGGCTCACGACCTCTCCGAGCAATAGTAGTGCCGGTTTGATTCAAAGTCATGAATTGGCCAATATATTAGGGCGCTTCCTCCCCTACCCTGCCCCACAATCACCCCCTGGCTCGGCAGAGTTATTACAGGCAAGACAGTAGGCCTGTTTCTTTGCGGTTCGTGGTATCATAGAGACTTAGCCTGACGGTCTTTTCATGTGTGCCTGTGATAGATGAGCAGATTCTTTTCGCTCAATTCCATAGCGAAGTACGGATATGGTCGTATGACGTCGAACAATAAGCTTGTCTTCGGTGCTTTGGTCGTTGTCGTGTCATTGCTGGGATTTGGCCTTTGGCAATGGTTGCAACCGGCGTCACCTACAGCAGAGGAACGCAGCTCGCGATTAGAGAAACTGATTGCTGCAGGGGAATTCAATGAAGCTCTGCAGTTTACTAATCAATGGCTTGCAAGCGAACCTGGTAACCCCGAGGCAATGTGGAGGCAAGGACAAGCTCTGGAGGGATTAGGCCGACAGGCAGAAGCCTTGCAAGCTTATGAAGATATATCGAGCCAAGCAAAAGGTAAGGCTGTTGCTCGGGCGAAGTTGCGTGCAGCAGAGTTGTACTTTCAGCGAGGAAACGCCAGCGAAGTTGAGCGTTTATTGAGGCTTTCACTGGCGGCTGATGGAGAGTTGGTAGAAGCAAATTATCAGCTCTATTTAATTCTTACTCTGCAAGCGCGTCGCTGGGAGGGAGAACCTTATCTGATAAAGTTGGCGGAACTCGGTGAAGCTGAGTTGGAAGATCTGGTTTTATTATCGCTGATGAGCATGTATATCAGCGACAAGGAAGGACGCGATTTATTTCCACAGGAAATACCGGGTAATGAACGATTTCGCTTAATTGATGCGAGGCTGGCATTCGATCGGAATTCATTGACCGAGGCTGAAACTATCCTCAGGGGACTCATCCAAAAGAACCCCCAATTGCCTGATGCCTGGGCTTGGTTGGGATGGATATTATTGCAACAACGACAGGCGGAAGGATTAGCGAAGTGGCGAGCAGAAATTCCAAAACAAGCGGCCGAACATCCATTAGCTTGGCTCACGTTGGGAATGTGGTATCTGCAGTCAGAGCAATATGAGATTGCAGCCCGTTGTTTTGCTGAAGTACTCTTGAGAGACTCGATCAACAGCACCGCGACTTATCAATTAGCTATTTTGCTAAATCGCTTCGGTGATACTGAAAATGCGGAAAAGCTAAGTCAACGATCGTTGGCTTTACATGATTTGGAGCAGTTGACCTACAAGTTGTACACCCGCAAAGACCAGCCCGATCTTTATAAGGCTCTAAAAGACCGCATCGATACTATTCCGAATTCGATGGAGAGCATTGGGCGTCTTATCGAGGCTGCAGCTTGGCAAAGCTGGATCAGTCGCCAGTTGCCGAGTGACACGCAAGCAGCAGCGGAAATGACAAGGCTCAAAGGGCTAGCTGCTAAGGTCTCACAACGCACTGTCGCGGAGAAGCATCCATTGTTCGGAATCGATTTTCAAAAGTGGAGCCTTCCCGCTCAAAGCGATATGGCGACAACACCTACCACTGCAAATGTTGATAAGCCAAATCTGGCCACGACAACGGGAACAAAATGGAGAAATGTCGCGCAACAAATTGGCATCGATTTTGTCTTTGCCAATGATCGCGATCCTGCTCTAGCGGGCTTGCCTATCAATAAGGCAACGGGAGGTGGTGTGGGGGTTCTCGATTATGATCGAGATGGTCGCCCCGATCTCTACTGGACACAAGGTGGCAAAGTTGCGAACGGGCAAGAGGTTATGGTTAAGCAGGATGCTTTGTATCGTAATCTGCTCGGGGAAAAGTATGTTGACATCAGTCAGGCAGCCATGTTGCAAGATGATCAGTTTGGCGCTGGTTTAGCTGTGGGAGATTTTGATTGCGATGGTTTTGCTGATTTGTACATTGCCAATCAGGAGTTCAATCAACTCTGGCGGAATAACGGCGATGGAACATTCTCCAACGCCACTTCACAAGCTGGTATGGAGCTTCCTATTTGGACGACAAGTTCCTTGATGGTGGATCTCAATGGAGATCTGTTGCCTGATTTGTTCGATGCGACTTACGTCGAAGGAAATGACTATAAAACAAAATTATGCGTAACGGATGGGCCACCGAGGGGATGCGGGCCTACAGCTTTCACGCCTAGCCAAGATCGGATCTGGATCAATCAAGGAGATGGGAGATTTCTAGAACAGGGTAAAGAATTAGGTATTCACGCGGCTGGAGGTTATGGGCTGGGGGTTGTTGCCGCCGATTTCAGGCACCAAGCGGGAATGGATATCTTTGTCGCTAACGATGAAAGCGCAAATTTTTATTTTCGCAATCGCGTTCGAGGACAGGCTCCAGGCACGGATAGAAAAGGTGGTTTCAATGAGCGGGCCGTGCTGGAAGGAGTCGCCTTCGATCGAGACGGTGTAGCGCAGGCGTGTATGGGAGTTGCCATCGATGATGCCGATGGTGATGGACTACTCGATTTGTTTATTACTAACTTTTACAACCAAGCCAATATTCTTTACTTGCAGCGTGCGAGTGGATTTATCGATGCCACGACTCAGTCGGGAATGCGAACACCAAGTTATCGAATGTTGGGATTCGGCGCGCAGTTTATCGATGCCGATTTAGATGGTCAGCCTGATTTGTTCGTTACCAATGGACATGTGGATGATTACAGTTACAAGAACATCCCGTTTAAGATGCCAGCACAGTTTTTTCGTAATCAAGGTAAGGGAAGGTTTGTTGAAGAGAAGGCGATCAGCTTAGGAGAGTTTTTCAATGAACGCTATCTGGGCCGTGGAATGGCAACCTGTGATTGGAATGGTGATGGTCGTGAAGATGTACTGATTTCGCATGTCGATGCTCCCGGAGCTCTGCTGCAAAATGAGACCGTGGATACCGGGAACTATGTCGCCTTCGAATTGGTCGGTGTAAAGTCTCCTCGTGACGCCTATGGAACTGTCATTGAGGTCGTAGCCAACGGTAAAAAAAGAACTCGGCAGCTTGTGGCAGGTGGTGGTTATCAAGCCGCCAATGAGCAACGCTTGATCATGGGCATCGGAGATGCGAAGGTGATCGATAGTGTTACAATTCGCTGGATATCTGGCGCGGTGCAAGAAGAAAAGAATTTGCCAATCAACTCAAAATGGATTGCAATCGAAGGGGAAAAGTTAACGCGCGATAAGTAGAAATCATACACGCAAGTGAGGTTAGCTTATGGTAACGCTCTTACCATACCTGAAAGTACGAGAGTTTGCTTTCCATCGATGTGTTGTAACACTCACAGATCTGATGCTTCGCTCCGTCACATCGTAGCACTGGGTTAATGTGCGATCGAGTATGGTTTACCTAGTTAGTGCACGCAAACCGCTATCGATGTTTCGGTAATCCAGTTTCTCGCTGAGGCACTGTCGCTTGGAGTCGCTTGGAGTCGCTTGGAGTCGCTTGGAGTCGCTTGGAGCGATAGTGTCCGAAGTCGAGCGATGATGCAAAAAAGGCCATTAAGCGGTCTTTGCTTAATGGCCTCAGCGATCGATAGAGAAAGATTTAAACCTAGCCTTCAGCGGTAGCGGAACTGCGGGTGAGTACCCAGCCAATCGCGATGTAGAGGAGGTTGAAGAGCACAAATCCACCCAGCAGCATTAAGACTCCATTGGTAAATCCGTAGCTGTGAAGACCGATACCGAGTTGATTGGTTCCAAACCAACTCCAAGCGGTGATGATGTTTCCTCCAATGGCAAACAGGGCAAATCCACGTTGTCCGATCAGTCGATCCCACCGAGCATGTAGCAGGGCCGCATTCCAGAGCACGATCATCAGAGCCCCGTTTTCCTTAGGATCCCAGCCCCAGAAACGTCCCCAGCTATCGTCGGCCCAAAGACCACCCAGCACCGTACCGATGAAACTAAAGAAAAGTGCAAAGCAAACCACCCCATAGGTCATACGATAGAGCTGGTCTTGCATGTAGCGATCAGCTTCTGGGCGGCTAGCAGCGGGTTGGTTGTCATAGCTCTTGAAAATACGGTGGGTGATCGCGATGAGGGCTATGAAACCAGCCAAGAAGGTTCCTCCGTAGCCAAGTGTCACCGAAATGACGTGCGTGGTTAACCAGAATTGGGTATCAAGAACTGCTTGGAGAACGTGCATCGTATCGCCTGAATCGAGTCCATAAGCCACCATCAGCGAGCCAGCTCCAGTAATGGTTCCAACCAAGTTGCCCAAGCCTAAGCGAAATAGTCCTTCGATCGCTAAGCCTGCCAATACACAGCTCCAACCGATGAACACCGCTGAGGAATAGAGATTAATAACGGGAGCTCGACCGGTGATGTAGACTCGGCCAATCAGCGCAAAGGTATGTAAGATTAAAACAGCGATCAGCATCCAGAAGATAAAACGGTTCAGTTGCTTTGGGTAAATTAGGAAGCTAGTGAAGCAGAGAACGGTTCCGAAAACGTACAACCACTTTGAGAGGTCTGTCGGATTGAAGGCGTTCAACCACGCTTCGAAATTTGCTTTTGCTTGAGATTTTTCTACCTCGGGATATTTCGCAATCGTCTTTTGGTATTCACTGAGAGCCTTTTCAAAATCGCGAGGTGATTTGTCGGTCATTGCCATAACGTCAGTAAAGGCAAGGATGGCTGGATTAGCTTCAAAAGAGTTGCGATTGCCTTCTGCTGCCGCAAAGATTCGGTCCCGCAATGCATCAGCAATGGCTGGATACAAAGCTTGCCACTTCGCTTTATCCCCTTTTTCATCTGCTTCGGTTTTGGTCGGATCGATCGCGATCTGCGGCGGAATGATGGCTGGCGGATTGCTGCTCTCAAGCTGTCGCGAGATCTCCATCACTTGTTGAATTCTGGCGAAAAATTCTTCTTGCTTTGTATCAGCGCCTAGAGAGGGAAGGTCCGGAGTTTGATAACTGAAACGAAGCAGGTTGTAGACCATTAATTTTTGATTGATCTCAACCAGTTTCTTTTCGCCGAAATCCATTTGGTCTGCTGGTTTTCCGACCTCTCTTAGTTTTCGAACTCGTTCCTCGAGCTTTCCAAGGTTCGGTTCTAGTTCCGCAAAGCTGTAGCGGTGTCCTTCATGGCGTTCGAGATCAAACAAGTCGACAACTTCCTTGGCATCGATACGGAATACGGGAGCGGAGTCGACCCATTTATCGCCAGATATAACCCCCATCAACCACTGCGTTGCTGGGACAGATTTCTTATCTCGCCCCATCATTTTGGCGAAACCGCTGGCTTCAGGATTGGGCAATTGAACTGTGGTGCGGTTGCTAAGGTACTGCAGAGTGTTGCGAGCAACGGTGTCAAAGGGTTTGATACGTCCTTCATGCAGTACCGGAATGGTTCCAAGCGCGGCCCAATTGAATTCATTGGGTTTAGGAGCTCGTGGCCGAGCGCTGGAGGCAGCCAAGAGGCCAACAAACAATATTGCCAGCAGCGGAATGGTTACTGTCTGCAACCAACTGCGAGAAGCAGCAACGGTCTCCGTTTTTGCGGGAGCTTTGTTGTCAACTTTCTTGGTTGTCTTTGTTGTGTGAGACGCTTCTTGGCTCAAGCCTTTTCCTAGGTCCATCCGCTCGTAGCGATCCGCAAAGCGAAGGAAGGTTCCACCGAAATGCGCCAACATTCCCCAGAAAGCAAGCACGCATGAAACGTAAGGAATGAGCCAGCCCGCATTTTCAACGACCTGCAAGCCAGTCATTTCGGCTGCTTCACCGTTGGGTAATTCAACGACAGAGTAATTGCTCTGATAGAAGGTTTCGCCTTTGTAACGCACTGGATTGTTCATCCAGATACGGCCATCCTGAGCAACACCATTCTCTTTGTCTTTGATTGTTACATAGGAAGAATAGTCTCGAGGTGTTTCGCTCGCGCTATAATTGATTCGGACCACATTAGTGAGGGTTACCTCATAAGGTTTGTATTCACGATGGAAGCGAAGTTGCAGTTTGTAAGGTACTCCAGCGACCTCTATGGTATCCATCACATCGGAGGGAGCCTTCGAATTGAAAAAGCGTCGTTCATTCAGGAATTGGCTGAGGAGATAGGTTCCAAGCGAATTCTTCGATGTCTTATCGAATAGCTCAACGTAACCTGAGGCGACGTTAACATTCGAGCTTACGCCACCGGATGGAGGTAAGGATTCAGCGATAAAACTTTTCCCTATACCAGTGGTCGCTAAATTCGGTTCAACTGGTCCAGCATTTCTGAAATCTGAATTAGGGAACAGTTCGATCACCTTGATATCGAAGGGTAGTTCGGGAGCGGTGATCATCTCCTTCTGTTTGGCCACTCTTTGCAGCATGGTGCCGGCAACTACCGTAACTTTGTCATTAACAGGGTCGCTCGCGTCGATCACTGCCAATTCGATGTCGTCGGTCTTAACCGCGATGTTGGTTGTTTGGCCTTCGATCAAACTCATGCGTTGTTCGATCTGGCGATCACCGAATGCAAATTGGCCAAACATGACCAAGCCAACTGCAATGTGGATTAAAACATTTCCACCCCTTGTTCCGAAGACCATGACGAGGCCAACCAACAAGACACCGCCAGCCACACTGGACTGCATCAGTTGCCACATGATGCGTAGGCCAGGATCGCTAATACGGTAGTTGTCTCCGCCAAAGAGGGCTAAGCCCGATAAAATGAGCATACTGCCGGCGGACGCCCACAAAACAACTTGCGTCAGTCGACGTTGTTTCATGCTCGCGATAGCAGTTGCCACTAAAGCAACGGTGATTCCAACACTTGTGGCTTGGACCAAACGCCAAACCGTGTCGTACTGAACCGGTGGGCTACCTTGGAGTCCGTCAGCGTAATGACCGGTAAAGATTACTGTGATAGTGAGTGCAGCCCCAACAATGGAGACCAGTGTGCCCCACAACAGACGACTTCCTTTAGCCGCAATATGAAATCGTGTGACCTTGGCCGCAATCAAATTGATCAACAGCACAAACCCGATTGTTGCTCCTCCCAAAAAGGGAAAGCTGAACGGAATGTTTTGTTGGCCAAAGACCGTGACCGGGACAAAATCGGACAAGGGGATGATTGCAATCCAGCTATTGAAGTATTCTTCTTTAACTTGTGGAAGGTTTTTCTCGTCTTGAGCCAAGGTTCCAACAAAGAGAATGAAGATCCCTGCCATAAACATGGCCACCGTGATCTTCAAAGAACCGAGAGCTCGCAACAACTGCCACCAGGCAGGGCTCTCTGCTCGCTTCACTGCGACGCGACTCAAATCGTTTTGAGAAATATCGAGCGTTGAAGAGGGGAAAGAACCTACAGCCATTATCTTGTTCCTTTAAGGATCGTTATCTTGCAGCTCAGTGGAGGCTAGTTGCTTATTTCCAGCGAACGGATTCAACGAACTTCACAAAGTTCTGTTTCTCGGTCTCAGCAACAGATGCCTCGCCTTTGTATTTGATGAATAGCGAACTTTGGGAGTCCATCGGTATCACTGCAGCTAAGATAGCTTGCTGTGCTTTATCCTCTGAATCTACCAGATGCACGATTTGTGCTTCGGTACCATCGACGGTAACTTTAATTGCCTTCTCGATT
>JAUMAI010000376.1:0-1822 GCA_032116775.1 Pirellula sp.
GATTTGTAGTTACATCGATCAGAGGATGAAAATCTACCCCTTTCAATCGGCGAATACCTGCCTCGCCTAGATTGCCTATTTTGGCACTTTGATTGAGAAGGGCTCTCAGGAGGTGTTAATCTGTAGGGGTTTTAATTTTTTTCTTCGAAGTACCGAATCGTAGGGCCGATCCTTCTGTAACGAAGGTTAGGAATCCTCCGTCCTGAGAGAAACGGTACCATGAAACTATCCCGAACACTTTTCCGTATGGCTTTAATTGGGGCGCTCGTCAACGGAGTCACCGTTTACGCCCAATCACCGGCAACAGGGGTTAAAACGCTTTCCGACGGCAACGCGGAAGTCGTTCAACCAACTGTCCCCGGGAAAGTAATATCGGATCGTAGTGCCCAGCAGTTGGGAGATGGAGTTGAGCCTAGCGAGGTTGCTCCGGCTGTCCCAACTCCCGTGCCACTTCCTTGGCGACAACCTGAAATATTGCCAGGTACCAAGGGTTTGGCAGATACGAAAGGCATCTCGGATGAGGAAATTTCCGAATCCAGTGTGGCTGAAGTTCCGAGCCAAGTGGTCGGTTTTCCCACAGTCATGGAAGAGGGACAATCGGTAGCGGCAACACCCGCCCCAAAACCAAGTAGCTCAATCGCTGATTGTGCAGCGAGCGGCTTGAACTGCGATAACGCGTATCCTGCCTGCTCGACCAGTGGGTTGATTGGGCGGTCCGGATGTAAAGATACATATTATTGGTTCGACGCCGAAGCGTTGCTGTGGTTTGGCGATAACTTGAATTCGCCACCCTTGGTAACCACAGCACCGACCGGCGTTGTTCCAATTGTTGGAGACCCTGGCGTAACGAATGCTTTCGGTGGTCCTGATGGAATCGATCCAGGCTTACTGCCAGGTTATCGCTTGAGCTTCGGTACGTGGCTGAATGATTGCAGAACTGTTGGTGTCGGCGGTCGCGTCTATGGATTATTCGCAGGAGAAAGCAGCTTTAGCGAGGCTTCTGACGGAACACAGTCCATCGGTAGACCTTTTGTTGATTTCAACTCCGGCCTAGCTTCTGTGTATGACATCTCCTTCTCCACTGGTGGTGTCACTCATTGGGAAGGAAATGTCGAAGCGAGCTCTGGACTATCGATGACCGGTGTGGATGTTCTCGGCAAGTTTTTGGTTGCTGGTGATGAGTCTCACCGCCTCAATATGCTGGCCGGATATGGTTTCAATCGTTTAGATAACGATTTGTCAATTCACAGCTTCCGAGTTAATCGTCTCACCGGCGACCTGATCCCTGACGGGACAACTTTCGATACTCTCGACAGTTTCTCGACCGCGAACACATTCCATGGAGGTGTGTTAGGCTTAGAGAGCGACTTCCGCCGTGGTAGATTCACAGTTGGCTCTCTGATGAAGGTTGGTTTCGGTAACGTACATCAACAAGTGGCCATCAGCGGTGCAACAACCACCGTTGACGGTAGCACGTCGATAGTCACTAACACAGCCGCAGGTGTTCTTGCTCAGCCAAGCAACAGTGGAACGTACGACCGAGATCGTTTTGCCTTTATGCCTGAGTTAGGGGTGAAGTTAGGATATGACATTCGCCAGAACGTACAGTTCACGGTAGGTTACACCTTTCTTTACTGGTCGGACGTAGCGTTGGCTGGTGATCAAATCAATACGATGGTCGATCCTTTGCAGAATACAGCTAATCCCACCTTCGCATTCCGTGAGTCTGGTTACTGGATGCAGGGTATCGACCTAGGCTTAAGCTTCCGCTACTAAGCTAGGCAAGCGATAACCTATCCGCAAAATGCAAAGATCCGAGGGA
>JAUMAI010000377.1:0-3084 GCA_032116775.1 Pirellula sp.
GCCTTAATTACTTACAAGCCCAACAGGAATTACAACTTAACTCTCAACTACTTGAGATAACCCTCCCCTCCGCTCGAGCTGGCGCAATACCTATGCAACGCTTGTTGGAAGTTGAGAATGCCTATCAACAAAGTACGAATGAAATTGCGATCGCGCGAATCCGTGCTCAAACCCTGGGAATTCAAGTAGGCGAACTAGAAAACAATACCCTATATCACTCCATCCGCTCGCCAATCGCTGGCAAGGTCGTTCATTCTGAACTGGCTGAGGGTAGGTTCGTTGAGGCTTTTGAGCATCTCTTTGAAATCGTGAATGGAGATAAAACATGGGTACGTCTACAGTTACTAGAAAAAGATATTTTTAATGCTAAGATCGGCCAGCAGGTTGACTTGGAATTTCCTGATTCAAAACTCAGTTTCTCTGCAACTATCGAACGAATAGATGCGGGACTAGAATCCAAATCCAAGGTCGCATGGGCTTGGCTCACGGTATCCCATCCAGCAGTAGTACCCGGACTCGTCGGACGAGCGGTTATTCATACATCGACGCAGCCTCAGAAATTAACAGTACCCCTGAATGCTATTTTCAGCGATGGATTGCAATATTATATTTTTGTCGAAGAGGCTGCTACGCGAACCTCTGTCGAGTTTCGTAAAAAGAACATTTCCCCTGGTAAACGACGATTAATCGATGGATCTCAAGCGAATACCAAAGTGGAACTGTTACAGGGTGATGTGTATCCTGGTGATCGGATTGTTGTGAAGGGAGGGCATGAACTTTCCAATCTCTTCTTTCTAGGAGTTCTTAAACTTTCTCCATTTGCCAGGAAACGGCTTGGTATCGACACATCTATCGCAGCTCAGCGCCCGATTGCAGAGACAGTTGAACTTCCTGCCATTGCCATCCTGCCTCCGGAAAATCGTAACGTGGCTTCCTCGCAACTCGATGGTACGATTCGCTCACACACTCTCCGTCCGGGCCGCGAGGTAAAAGCTGGAGAAATGCTAATGGAGATAGCCTCTCCAGAATTCCATGCATTGCAGTTAGACTTGCTCAAAACCGTATTGGACACCGATTTGTCGCGACAACGAGCAGCGAGGCTCGACGAATTAAAAAGCGATACAATCCCCCGCCGAATCCAAACGGAAATTCGCTCCCAAGCTGTTCAACTGGAAAGCCGCCTTGAAAGCTTGAAAAGACAACTCGTCACTCTGGGGCTTTCATCCAGCGAGATAGAGTCTCTCGTGAAAGACAAAACGATTATCAACTATCTACCGGTTCGAGCCTCGATCGATGGAAAGATTACTAACTGGGCTGGAACGCTTGGCGAGACGGTTATTGCCAATCAATCCCTTGCGGAAATCCAGAATCTTAATTCCATGTGGATCGAGGCTCATGTACCAACCGTAATGATGGATCGAATAAGTATCTCCAACAGTGGTACAGCATCAGTTTTATCAAATCCCACCGTTCGTTTTCCCGTAACAGTGAATCGGATCAGTCCCATCGTCAATGGTTCAACTCGTACTCAGCGAATTTGGCTATCTCTCGACGAAACGATCAACCTCCCGCAACTGCTCGAAGGTATGGGAATGAGCGTTTCCCTAAAGTTATCAGATGGACACCCTGGCTTAGCAGTACCTTCCAGTTCCATACTTCGTGATGGACAGCACCATTTCGTATTTATCCAAAAGGCAAATGACTATTTTGAACGGCGGCGAATCACGATCGGACGCGAAGATGGTGTACTAACTGAGATACTAACCGGAATTGAAGCAGGTGACAGGGTGGTCTCCAGCGGTAGCCAAGAATTGCAACGTGCCTTTGCTTCATTGAGGTAACCAAGTGCTCGACATCATCATAAAACTTTCGTTGCAAAACCGTGCGATCGTCGCTATCGCCTCCTTATTAGTTACGGTTATCGGAACAGTACTTCTGCAGACCATGCCTGTAGATGTCTTTCCGGATCTTAATCGTCCTACTGTTACCATTATGACAGAAGCGCCAGGATTGGCGCCTGAAGAGGTGGAGGTTTTGGTTACACGACCAATTGAGTTGCTGCTCAATGGTGCAAACGGTGTAAAACGTGTGCGATCCTCATCGGCTATTGGGCTCTCGATCATCTGGGTTGAATTCGATTGGGGGACTGATATTTTTATCGACCGCCAAATCGTTACGGAAAAACTTCAGCTCGCACAAGCTAAACTTCCCCCCGGCACTAATCCCACCCTAGCCCCCATCTCTTCGATCATGGGAGAGATTATGTTGCTAGCTCTACGAAGCGACTCGCAGCCAAAGTCGCAAACCGAAGCTGATGCGAAAGCTATGGAACTCCGTACATTAGGCGAATTCACAGTTCGCAATCGTTTACTTGCGATCGAAGGTGTATCACAGGTTTCGGTCATGGGCGGCACTCTTCGTCAATATCAGGTGCTCACCTCACCTTCGCGCTTAGCAGCCCGCGATATTACACTTGCCCAACTCACCGAAGCCGCTACGAAAGCAAACGTTTTAGCGGGTGGTGGCGTTATGAACCGGGGCGATAAGGAATCTTTACTTCGAATACAAGGACAATCGCTAACACTCGAAGAAATTGCAGCCACACCTATTTTATGGCGAGAACAGATTCCAATTCGCATCGGCGATGTAGCTGAGGTTCGTTTTGGCGGACCTGTCAAACGAGGTGATGCCTCAGCAGTGGTTAAAATCGAGCCAGATGTGTCGTTTGCTGTTACACATCCAGAAGAATACGCAAAACTCAACAGCAACCTGGACAGTGAATCAGATTCGTCGGATTCGACAGTATTAGATATAACAACTAAATCATATCAAGAATTAAGAGGTGGTATGGCAGTCATGCTAACGGTGCAAAAGCAACCTGACGCAGACACCATTGAACTCGACAAAAGAATTCAGCAGGTTCTTCAGTCGCTACAGCGTGAACTACCCGCCGATGTAATCATTGAAGCGGATATCTTCCGTCAAAGTCATTTTATCGAAGCTGCTATCGATAATGTTAGTGAGGCTGTACGAGACGGTGCGATTTGGGTCGTGGTCATACTGTTTCTCCTGATGGGAAACTTT
>JAUMAI010000378.1:0-3167 GCA_032116775.1 Pirellula sp.
TATCACAGTGAGGGAAACCTTCTATCGGCCACCTTTTCCACCTAACCTCGCATCATCCTCTGGTCTCTAAAACACCAGTCTCTTAAACACCAGTCTCTTAAACACCAGTCTCTTAAACACCAGTCTCTTAAACACCAGTCTTCGAAAAAACAAGTCTTTCGAGAAAGGCGACTACTAAACCGTAGGAATACGCAATTTGCTTAGGAAAAAAGGCTTAATACCGAAGCTCCCATCCCCTGAACCTGCTTAGGGCTTGTGGATGCTAGGGAAACAAAAAATAAGCGTCAAGATAAATCCAGAGCAAAGATCGGTGATCGATACCTTTATTTTGTCTCTCTTGCCCCTTTTTCCGTGCGTCTGGTATCATTCGCTTCTTCCCCCAAAAGCAGCCGCCACCAGCAGCCACGCAGAGTAAGAGTTCCAAACACCTACACTGAATTGTCTATCGCTGGCGGGCTACTGACTTGGGTCACAGAATTTTTCTCTCGAAATTAGTGCACCTTACTATGCCACAATATTACCCACTTTATCGCTGCCTGATGACAGGGATATTTATTAGCACTTTGTTTTCCTCTTCGTTGGCTTGGGGCCACCCCGGACATTCGGACTTGGCTCACAGCGATCACTCTACCTTTCATCTAATCGAAGGTGCATGGCATAGTTTGATAGCAATTCCTGCCATCCTCACAGTGATCGCGTCTGGCGTGATGGCCAGTCGTAGCTCTTCACGAACGACCTACGGGCTGTCACTTTGCCTAGCTGTTGTTAGCTCGCTTTTGATTTGCAGCTTTCACTTGCACAGCGAGTGGCCTACGGTAGCAACGATCGCCTACTTGGCTGGAGCGATGATGAGTTCTTCGCTGCAGTTCATCGCCTTGAGTACTTCCTTGCGACTTCTGCAAGGAGTGGTAAGAAAGAGCTTCGCGCAGTAGTCTTTCGTGCGACGGGTCCGCGGTGCTCTCCGCCCGCGGAGCAGTTGAGTCCTCATCCGCAAATTGCCAGCGTCAGGGCTCTTCTCTGTACCTTTAGAAACTCCAAGCGCACTCTCCTACGAGCGAGCGTGCTCGGGCAGTGTAGCCTCAGAGTGCCCAGGCACTCCATGAGCAAGAGCGCTTCTAACACCTGTGCAGCCAATCACTATTAAAGCGATAGGGTTTCCGTAAACCGATCAAACATGTTGGCGGCTGCAATCAGATAGACAATCTCCGCGACCTGTTGATCTGTAAAACTCTTTCGCAAATTCTCAATATCAGCATCCGTAATACGCTGTGGATACTCCGTCAGTTTCTCTGCAAACTCTTTGACCATTTTTTCACTAGCATCTAGATTTTCGTTTTTATCAAGTTGGCGCAGAGACTGGTCATTCACTCCAAGCTTATCCAATCTCTGTCGAGCAACACGCAATGCGGTCCAGGCAGAGTTCTTTCGAGCTGTCGACCAAGCGATGATCGCTTTGAGTCGCGCTGGCACTTTCCCTTCCTTTTCCATCGACTTCAGAGCCTGATACTGCTTAAGTCCAACTTCTGGGAAAGAGGCGAGCGCCCTAACCCAATTTTCCTTAGCGTCCTCGGCAGCTTCGAGACCTGGCAACATTTTTGCCGATGCCTCTGCTGATGGAAGTTCGACGCGCGGTGCTCGCTTTGCCGCTGCTTCGGATTTCAACAACGCATCATCGTAGGAGACCATCTGGCGAGCCGGCGTATCATCGGCTGCCGCGGCTAAACCGCCTGATTTACCCTGAAACTCGGCATCTACCTCGGTCAAAAAATTAATCTCTTTATCCCGCATTCGCTGATCTTGAGGTATTCCAAGTGCATCAGTCCAACGATTAACGCTGTTGAACATCGCAAGGGTGTAGACCAACTCGATAATTTGGGGATCGGTAAAATCTGGGCGCAATTTCACCACATCATTATCTACGATGAGATGGGGTTCTAGCGTTATCTTCCTCGATATTTCCGCCCCTTTCCGAACCATCGGATCTAGTTGCTGCCAATCGTAATCGAGCAAAGCAATGTCTCGATCCGACAATCCTGCATCATGGAGCTTATGCTCCTGGTGACCTAAACAGTAATGACAGTTGTTTCCGCGCGAAACGACCCAAAAACATTGTGTCTTGAAGACGTATGTCAAAGTCATCGCTGGATCGTTACCGAAGTCCGCAGCATACCAACTCGCTGGAAGGTAGGTTCGACGAGCCAAGCCGTTATAAACCACTGGTCGACCGTTAGGCCCCAGCGGTGCTCCTTCGATCGCTGGCAGAGGCAAACGACTTTTTCTCTGCTTTAGCTTTTCCAGTGCCTGCTTCATATCGCTGCGTCCAGTTGGTATCGGCTTGGGCTGTGTCGACGGATCTTTCTTAGACTGCAATTCGTCGCCGAATACGCCTGCCGCCAATAGTGCGAAGCTAAAGATGATTCCCAATGCAACTCGGTTGATTAAACGCATAGGGAATTCGGCAGATGGAAAACGAACGGTCATTATGTACTCACTTCCAAGAATCTTCGTTCTTTATCAATTGCGGAAAATCGTAATAACGGGATGTGTACCGACGATGTAAGTAATCGTTTTAGTAATATCCCGTCCTTGCTTGGTCTTGATGGATAGTTTGACTTTGAAATGCAAGTTATTGCCATCGTCAAACGGGGCGTCATCGACTTTGTATTCGACCAGTTTTCCTCCTTGCTCCCAATCATCATCTACACAGACGATCGATGGGGTGCCCGCTTTGAGTTCTGCCGCTGAGCCACCATTCTTCCATAGGTCCAGCATGGACTGCAAAGATTGCCTTGCCACCTCTGGATCTGAAGGTTTTGCTGATGGCTGACATCCGATCGCCACCAGACAACTGAGCAAAAGAAGCGGAATACAGCATAAATGCCGATTCATAATAGATAGACCTATGACGATTTTAAGAAACTAGAAACGCACAGAAATCGATCGCTGGCGGTAACACCAACGATCGATTTTTTTAATTGGTGAAGTTCTCGTGCTACTCGATAATTCCCGAGATAACTTCAGCTCCCTGTCGCGTTCCGCGCCCACTGTCTGAGCCTCTGCGACTGCACGCTCTGCTGCAAAGGCGCGCTGACGAGCCTTCTCCACTTCCGCCTCGCTTGCAGCTTCTGCAGCGCAGACAGCGGCACGAGAGAGGTGGAGCTCTGCTT
>JAUMAI010000378.1:3177-14820 GCA_032116775.1 Pirellula sp.
ATTTTTTTAATTTGTTAAGTTCTCGTGCTCATCTATAATTCAAGATATAACTTCAGATCACTGTAGCGTTCCCAATCCTCTCCAAATCCGTAGATCTACCGTCTGACTGATGAATTGAACCGACCCGTCACATAACAGTGATTGCACACCACCTGTGTGTCGACTACCGGCCGTCGTCATAATACGACCTGGTGGGTACATGCATGAGCGGGTATTAGGAGCCGCTACGTGATAGTACATGGTCGTGGAATGATATGCCCACAACCATGGAGCTCCTACATTTGAGAAACCTTGTTTACTCAAGTCGGTTGTATCAACTGCCATACAGTCATTTAAAGCTGCATCTATGGTCGCTGGAAAAGTGCCGGGGCGATATGTATCTGAGTTAGGAGAAGAAAGTCCGTTATTGCCGTCGCCCAGCAATTTTTCAGAGAACGCAGTTGTGTAACTTAAACCGTCAGTGATGTCGCGAGGACCGATTCGGCTATCGCGAAAAAAGATGCCATTGGGTGGAGTCAAACCGAAATTGGGATCGGCTGGATCCGTCGGTGGCGAGCCGGCCATTAAGTGAGTTCCAGCGTTAGCGTAGTAATTGTTTTTTCCACCTAGCAAGGGTGACAATCCGCTGCTGATATCACTTGGACAAAGAAACGTAGAGACTTGCTGCAACCGAGCCTGATCGTTCTCTGGTGCGTTATAGGCAAAACTAAAATTCACCAGAGTGTATGTGTTTGCCTGCTCCATGTAGGGTAATAACCGAGCATGTACTGACAAACCTGTCGACCAGAGACCGCCAAGATTACCGGGCGGAAATCGCTTATTGGTCGATTCATAGTTATGCATCGCCAAGCCGATTTGCTTCAAATTATTGCTGCACTGCATTCTGCGAGCAGCTTCCCGCGCTGCCTGTACAGCAGGCAACAGCAGGCCAACTAAGATGCCGATGATCGCAATCACGACCAACAATTCAACCAGGGTGAAACCATGGTGGACTCCGCGTGGAGTCGAACGAGTACGAGAGCGCATAAAAAACTGGCCTCAACGGTCACAATACAAAAAGAAAATCACGTAAATCCACAAAAGGGTTACGCGATTGACCGTGGAGGTTCGTCAAGCACAGCGGGAAAACCAGCCAATACAGCCCCGTGACTCAAAGCAGAGGAGTCATCAGAAATCACCGGGGGCGAAAGCAGCTCACACTGCTCAGTTCGGACTGCAAAAGATACCGTCTGCTGTTGTTGAATCGTTGCTAGGTTGCCAAATTCCTGCACCGGTGTATTGCGGCACTGAGGACCTTGGCATTGCGGCGGAAGTGGGTTCGCGATTTCACGAAATTGACCATCTTCATAAACGATGATCGCATTGGACGAATGCTTGGAGGTTCCATCAACTCGATTTACCACTTCAGATCCATGGTAACCATGGTGATAATTGCGGTACCAATCTTCACCGCCGATTTGGCAACCCGCTTCAGCTTCTACAAAGCTGCTGGCGAGAAACAAGGCCACCCAACCTAGAACAAGCCAAGATCGGCCAGCGTATCGCTTGAGCCAACCGGCAATTTTCGACGCGACGCCACGAACGCTCGACTGCTGCAGGACGCAGCTAGTCGTTATCGTTTCGTTGGGAAGAAGCGTGGAAAACAACATATTGAGCCTGTAGTAGGGGCTGCAGTTCACCACGTTTTGCGGCGATTTTTGCAACCAAGCCGGAGCCTCGGGGATCAGACGTACGAATCTTAGAAGCACGAAAGATGAGAAAAGTTCCTAACCTATACATCTTATCGGCCGGTCGCTTCAAGTCAATTTTCTAATTTCGCCGATTTAGGAAGACCGAAACCTTACCTCAAGGCCCCAATACCCACCCCCACCAATCCCTACAACCGCCCAAATCGACATCGCAAGTGGTCTCCCAGGGAGTTGCCAGGAAGTGATGAAGCTAAAAAGGCGGGACACTGACCCCTATTTCTGATCCATATCCCGCCGATAGTCGCCGTTTGTTTAGGGTCTAACCGCCAAACCTACTTGCTCGCTTGGAGACTCTTCTCTCTAGCCGCTTCGAACTCATCACCCGGCTGCCACTTCGGTAACTTGTCCTGATTCGCGATTTCGCAGCCGGCGTAGAACAGTAACTGGTTATCTTCAATCGCCCCAGTTAAATCCCAGTCTTCACGATATTCGTCGCTTGGTTGATGGTAATGCTTCTCAACCCAGGCATCCTGCTGCTCTTTGCCCCAGCCATCTGGCTTGCCGACAATCGCGAGTCCCGAATGTAGGTAGATACCCGGCACCCCAACTTTGGCCAAACTGAACTGATCGCTTCGGTAATAATAGCCACGGTCGGGAAAGTGATCTGGCGTGATAACTCGGTTCTGAAAGCGAGCAACCTTGGATAGCACTTCATCCAGGTCCGATTTTCCAAGACCGATCACATTAATGTCTTTGGTGCGACCCAAGAAATTCATACCGTCGATGTTGATCACCGCGGCCATCTTACCTGCCGGCCACGTGGGGTTCTCCGCAAAATACTTCGACCCCAACAGCCCCTGCTCTTCGGCACCAACTGCGGCAAACAGGATCGAGCGTTTCGGACGTTCCTTCAAAGCCGTGAAGGCTTTGGCAAGATTCAGAAGACTTGCCGTTCCTGAGGCATTATCGATTGCCCCATTGTAGATATTGTCGCCTTCAGCATTTCTTTCTGCCGCCAATCCGATGTGGTCGTGATGCGCCATAACTACGACGGCTTCATCTTTCAGCTCAGGATCGCTACCTTCAAGCCAACCTAGGACATTGGCTGTGTTTTGTTGACGCACGATACTCTTCAGTTGCATCGACAACTTACTTCCCAGCGAAACTGGTTTGAAATCTCGCGATTCAGCAGCCTTTCTCAGCTCATCCAGATTGAGACTATTCAGCTCACATATCTTTTTAGCAGAGTCTTCCGTAACCCAGCCACGCATAGCCAGACGTGGGCCTTCACTCTTCGCCAACTCGAATTCTTCACCGGTCCATGAAGTCTGCACAACTTGAAATGGGTAACCTGCAGATGGTGTGGTATGAATGATGATTGCCCCAGCGGCTCCTTGGCGCGCTGCGCTGTCGTACTTGTAATCCCAACGGCCATAGTAAAGACGTTTCTTACCCTCGAAAATATTTGGGTCATCAGCGGGATCGTTGTTCATCATCAACAACACTTTCCCTTTCAGATCAACCCCTTTAAAGTCGTCCCATTGATACTCTGGTGCAACGATGCCATAGCCAACAAACACTACCTCTGCATCTTTGAGGCTCGACGATTCGGTCGCCATACCATTGGTGGCGATGTAATCATCGAAATATTTAAGCGTTAAAGATTTGTCATTGGCGCCTTGGAAAACAATTTCAGGTGGCGATTGAGTTGTGACCCCAACCAACGGAACCTCTTGAAACCAACTCCCATCTTTACCCGCTGGCTTGAGTCCGAGCATTTGGTATTGAGCGGCGATATAGCTTTGAGCTAACTCATCACCTCTAGATGCCGGTCCGCGTCCTTCCAATAAATCGTCAGCTAGAAAACGGATATGGGCTCGTTGCGTTGCTTCGTCAATATTTGTTGCCGCTTGCTGTGCATCAGCGTTGGGCGTCCATGAATCTTGTGCCTGCAGCGTTACTCCGCAAGCGAGATAACTGATCGCTAAGGACCAGCGAAAAAAGTAAGACGGATTCTTACGTAATAAACAAAATGCCATGATCTCTCTCTTTGTTAGCGATTGACCAATAGAGCTAAGATAAAAAGAACGTGGGACAGTGGATCGAAAAAGCCAAGTTTACGCGAGGAAAGAGCTGATTGCCTACCTGACTCGGAGACAAATACTTAGGGAAGATTCCGTGCCTATTGTAGCGTAACGGTAACCTGCAAATCCCCCTCGTTATCGCCCAATCGATTGGAAGGCTCATTGATTTTCATGAGTAAAACGCCCGTTGTTTTAGCTTCCCAACTGGCTTTTGCCCCAACGGCTGTAAATTCCGTCGATCCTTCCGCCGTACTGCTATTGGTCGAATCGCCCTGTGTGATCAAAGCCACTAGACGCCCAAGCGGTTGCCCCGAAAAATACTCGATACTCACCCCATCTGGCTCACACCACCATGGCTTCGGTTGGTTACCGACCTGATATTTGCCCTTCGCCTCTACGGTGATACGCTGCCCTGCCTGCACGCGAATACCTGTATCCTGCCAACCGCGCGTCGTGTCGATCGAGAACTGATAAGGATTTTTGCCTGAAATACTTTTCTGCTCTTCGATAAGAGGTAAATCTCGGGCGATGTCTCCTCCGTAATCCAATTGCTGTACCCAAGCATTCCAGCTAGCAGTGATTTCCTTCCAATGAGGCCTTAGGCGGGCAAGCAAACGTGGTGTGAGGGAGGCGGGATCCACCATCTTCGCTGTTTGTAAACCATCGAGTGCCTCTTTCGAACGAGGATGATTTTTAAGAAACCACACCGCCGCCCAACTCCACGCATACGCCTCGACTTGTTGATGAGCTGTCGGACCATATCGCAAAATCGCTTCTAAAGATGGCTGCTCAGCGAGTCCACGTTGCTTACGAATGACAAGCATTCGTCCCCAATACTCGAAGCCCTCACGTTTGTCAGGAAAGACAGCTAACTGCAGTTGCGAATCCACCCAACGATGCGTGGCTAAGTATTCAGCTATTCCTTCCATGTACCAAGGTGGTCCTGCACTTCCGAGTGCGCGAGCCATAAACCAATGTGTGCCTTCGTGCAGCACGAGGTGGCGGCGATAGTAATCGCTCGGCTGATCCATACACCAGACTTGGTCTTCCAATTGGTATCCATAAACGAATGGAGGAAGATTCGGAGGAAAGTAACCAGCCTCCTGGAACCTTGCACGATCTCCGATCAGGTAGCCGGTGCACTGCCACTTGGACCAATACCTTTCCTCGATACCAAAGAACTTTCCCCACTGCGGCATCGCGCTATCGAAGATCGCACATAATTGACCCAGAGCTTCCGTATGAGGCAAGTCGGTAATGAGTGTCAGGTACTTACCCTGATATTGCCTAAAACCTGCCGCAGTACTGGTAGGTGGTGATTGCGCGGAAGATTGTACCGGCCAGACTGCCGAGCAAATCGCGAGAAATAGAAAAAGAATCAATCTTGCGGCTGGAAACACAGTCGATGAAACCCTTGAGTAACATCCTGAGAAATACCATTCTTTTGAGCTACCGTTTCACCGGAAACAGCGATTTCATTTTAGAATGATACTTTGGAGGTCGAGTCCTCGAACCTTCCAACAGAACAAAAATCGGCCAAGGACCGCTTCATGTCGGAAAAACAGCCCAATTTTAACGGTTTGCGCGTCGCTGCCTTCGAAAGCCGTCGACGAGACGAAATGCAGAGGATGATCGAAAAATTCGGGGGAAAGGCCTTTGTAAGCCCCTCGTTGCGCGAGATTCCCGTCTCTGAGAACCGGGAGGCAATCGACTTTGCCTACCGTGTCATCACCGGCCAAATCAATATCGTCATATTCCTCACCGGTGTCGGTTTTAAGCATTTGTTGACTGCGATTGAGAAGCATGTTGATAAACAACGGTTCCTGGATGCCCTGTCGGATATCGTCACCATTGCCCGCGGACCCAAACCCGTGGTTGCGATGCGCGAAGTGGGGATCACACCAACTTATCGGGCAGCAGAACCAAATACCTGGCGCGAAATTCTGCAACTGATCGACCACAACGTTCCAATCGCCAATCAGACCGTTGGCTTGCAGGAATATGGCATTACTAATCGCAGCTTGGTGGCCGGACTTGAGGCACGCGGAGCACAAGTCGCTTCCGTACGCGTCTACCAATGGGATCTGCCGGAGGATATCGAACCACTCCAAAACAATATTCGCGCCATCGTTCAAGGAGAGCGTGATGTGTTGATGTTCACTAGCGCTCATCAAGTCGTCAACTTGCTCAGAGTCGCCTCTGATCTTCATCTCGAAGAGGAACTTCGCGCTCGATTACCTCACTGCGTGGTCGCATCCATTGGACCAACCACCTCCGAGATGTTGCACCAAATGGAATTGCCAGTAGATCTTGAACCAGAACATTCTAAGATGGGACATTTGGTACAAGAGGCAGCCAATCGGGCACCCCACATCCTTTCGGGCAAACAACGGTCGGGCCAGCATTTAGCTCAGACCCCAGGAGCAAAAACTTTGTCAGCCGAGTCTAAGTCGTCGTCACCCAATCCCTACTCCGACAGTCCTTTTATGCGCGCCTGCCGCTCAGAGGCCGCTCCTATAACCCCGATCTGGTTAATGCGGCAAGCTGGCAGATACATGGCCGAATATCGTGAAGTTCGCGCCAAGGTATCCTTTCTAGAGCTCTGCAAAAATGCGGATCTGTGCGCTGAGGTCATGGTGACCGCTGTTGAAAAAATTGGTGTTGATGCAGCGATCATCTTCTCCGATCTATTACCCATCCTGGAACCTATGGGACTTCACCTCGAATTCGCTGCTGGTGATGGGCCAGTCATTCACAACCCAATTCGTCAAGCCCACGAAGTCGATCGTATCCACGAAATCACCTCGATGGAATCGCTCCAGTTCGTTGCCGATACGGTTACCAAGACAAGAGCAGCGTTACCAGCACGTATTCCGGTAATCGGTTTTGCAGGCTCTCCATTTACGCTCGCCAGCTACATGATCGAAGGTGGATCCAGCAGACATTACGCTAACACCAAGAAACTGATGTATTCAGATCCAGGCGCTTGGGATGTGCTAATGCGAAAGCTAGCTCACTCGATCGCGCTT
The DNA here is from genome assembly GCA_032116775.1 of Pirellula sp. GTDB lineage: Bacteria > Planctomycetota > Planctomycetia > Pirellulales > Pirellulaceae > JAFLCP01. The sequence continues at coordinate 9,979 of JAUMAI010000378.1, forward strand.
TACCTGAATGCACAAATCGATGCGGGTGCACAATGTGTACAATTATTTGATTCGTGGGCTGGCTGCCTGTCTGTTCATGACTACTCTCAGCAAATACTCCCTTACATGCAAATCATCCTCGATCGAATTCAACCGCATGTACCAGTGATCAATTTCGCTACAGGAAATCCTGCTTTACTTCCGTTGCTCAAAGGCGATCGTCGCACCGTCGTCGGTATCGACTGGCGAATCGAATTGGATCAAGCCTGGAAAACAGTCGGCTATGATCATGCGGTTCAAGGCAACCTTGATCCGACAGTCTTGCTAGCCGATCAAGCGACCATACGCCAACATGCCGAACGAATTTTGAAGCTAGCGGGTGGTCGTGCGGGACATATCTTTAATCTCGGTCATGGAATTTTGCCCAATACGCCCGTGGAGAATGTAAAATTTTTAGTTGACATCGTACATGAACTAAGCGCCCGATAAGCTTTCTCCAGCACGGGGATAATTATGGGAATCGTCACAATCATCATCATTCTGGTAGCGATCGTCGTAGCGATTATCGCTTTTACAGAAGTGAATCGCCGGAAAAGACAACAGGCAATTGCAGCCTTCGCCAGTAAACTGTCGCTCGAATATCAACCGCATGCATCGCCGGAGTCTCTCGGTATCTATGCTCCGTTTCCACTCCTTTCCAAGGGCTCATCACGCTCGATTACCAATGTGGTTTTAGCGGATACACAAGAAACAACCGCGAGACTATTCGACTATAGCTATGTGACGGGCAGCGGTAAAAATCGACGAACGAATTATTTTTCTGTCGTCTACTTCAAGAGTGAGAAACTGAAGCTCCCGGAATTTACACTAAGTCCGGAATATTTTTATCATCGCATCGGGCGTGCCTTTGGCTTGCAAGATATCAACTTCGATACCCATCCTAAATTCTCTGCCACTTTCATTCTGCAAGGCAGCAACGAGACAAGCATTCGCAAATTCATGACCGACAAACGGCTGAATGAATTAGAAAACTATCCAAATATCCTCATCGATGCCGACCAATCACGCTGCTTGATTTATCGCTCTTCACGAGTCTCCGTCACCGATTATGAAAAATGGCTTTCGGAATCCTTCGCTATCTTTAGCATTCTGTGCGAAGTCAATGAGTAATTCGCATGACTGACCCCTCTCCACATCGACCGCATATCATTCTCTGCACGGTTGGTAGTTCCGGTGATGTGCATCCTATTGTTGGATTGGGACGAACATTACAGCAGCGAGGATTTCGAATTACACTCGTAACTGCCGGTTATTTTCGCCCACTGGCTGAAGAGTCTGGCTTTGAATTCATTGACACGATGCCCGATTGCGACTTTCGCGAAATGCTCAGCGATCCACAGATTTGGCATCCCTGGCGAGGAACTCGCAAGGTTTTCGAATTGGCTGTGAAGCCTTCCTTGGCTCCAACTTATCGGGCCATTGAAGCTATCCACGATCCTCACAATACATTGCTCGTCGGCTCTACCCTGGCCTTTGGTGCGCGCGTCGCACAGGAGAAATTCAAGCTTCCATTAGCTACGGTCCACCTCTCCCCTGCTCTTTTCCGAAGCGAATTTGAGGGCCCACGGTTACCTCGTGTTTATGTTCACCTTGGGCCTCGTTGGTTAAAAAGATTTCAATGGTTCATTGCCGATCGAATGGCAATCGATCCTCTAATCACACCCTGGCTGAATAGCTTTCGCGGAAGTCTAGGCCTCAAGCCGATCAGCAGAGTCTTCAAAAATTGGTGGCATTCCCCTGATAAAGTGATCGCGATGTTCCCTGACTGGTTTTGCGCCAAGCAGCCTGATTGGCCAAGCCAAACTTGTTTAACAGGCTTTCCTTTGTATAGCGAAGAGGGCATCACGGAACCTTCTGCCGACTTAGTTGATTTTCTAAGAAGCGGTCCCAAACCGCTGGCGTTCACACCAGGCTCGGCGAATCTTTTTGGCAATGATTTCTTCAGGTCTGCAGCCGCTGCCTGTCAGCAACTCGGCAAACGCGCCATATTACTGACACGATTCAATGAACAGATTCCTACCGAACTCCCGGAAGGAACACGACATTTCGACTTCGCACCTTTCCGCTGGCTTTTGCCTCAGTGCGAAATGTTAATTCACCATGGTGGCGTAGGCTCTATGTCGCAAGCGATGCTCGCAGGCATTCCGCAGATCATCATGCCTATGGCTTTTGATCAAGTCGATAACGCCTATCGAGTTGAGAAATTAGGAATTGGCGGCGCTATTGAACGCGAACGCTTTACGGCTCCCAATCTGGCTAGTGCGATCCAAACACTCCTCAGTAATCCGGCAACCGATGAGCGTGCAAAAACGATCGCCGCGCAGATATCGCAATCGGCCGGACTCGCAACTGCTGCCGATGAAATAGAACGATTGTGGCGAAGCAGGTACTCCACCTGAGCCCCTCGGCCACGAAGAGCCCCACTCAGTAGCTAGGGTTTAATAGCAGCCACCAAGTGATAACGTTTGCTGGGCCAAATATCGACATCATCCCATCGGTCAGGCATATAGCCTTCGTACCATTGTGGCTGTTTGGTGACCAACAACAGTTGACCCCCTGGCTTTAAAGCTTTTTTAGCTGTCTCCACAAAATGTTCAGCGATACGAAAATCAGCGAAGTAAGGTGGGTTGGCAACCGCCAAATCAAAGCTTTCCTTGGATGCCGCTGTACCATGAGCGTTTAACTCGACTTTGACGTTGGTCAAAGCGTTCCGCAGAGCACCTGCTTCAGTACACTGCACAGCTCGAGCGTTACCATCCACTGCATGGACAAACAGCGATGGATCACGGGCGGCTAATGCTAATGCGACTGTACCTGCTCCACAGCCGATATCGATCACTCGGCTTTTCGGTCCTACTTGTACGGTATCCAACAATTGACGCGCACCAGGATCGATATGTCGATGCGAGAATACACCTGGACGACTGATGGCATAGATCAGCTTATCTTGATCTCGGAATGCAAATTCGCATTCAAACTTTTTGACTTTTTTCAGTTCGGTTTGTTTGATGGCACTGTAGACCATTGCGTCGGGAAAGGTATGCACGGTTACTTTGGAAAAAATATCTCGCATTTGTTCATGCAACCAACGGTCGCGCGGATTATCCACAGCAGCGACAAGTGTTCCGCCGCTCGATAGTCGCTGGTGCATCAATTGCAAAGTATCACGTGAGAACTCCGCTTCCCCATGTGTATGTAGGGGGACAATAGCTAGATCAACTTTTTCTTCTGCTGGATCTGGTAGACACTCGAGCTGAACGATGCGTCGCACTGCGTCTGAATAATGCTCTACGCCATATTCACGAACTTTGTGCATTTGGTATTGGTCGATGAACCACGCATTGATCCTCAAATCGAGCTGTTTATGTTCACCGCGCTGCGATTCGCTCGCAGTTTCCACAGCCCTTTTAGCTCTCTGGTACGCCAATTGAGCACGGCTGAGAGTCGTACATAGTATTCGGTGTGCTGGAAAACCTTCCGCTACCTCCCAACCGCGTTGCTCGGCAATATGAGGAGAACGATAGGAGGTACTTTTTTCCACGGTTATATCCTTTGAATCCTGAATGAAGCCACCAGTATAGTTCCCTGATTCAAGTACAGAGAGTCCCCGAGCCATTCCACAGGGAATGTCGGGCAAAATTCTCGAAACTGAGACAACGATCGCCCTGCAAGTTACACTAAGAGGAGAGGAAAAATTAATCCAAACCAAAGTGATGATTTATGCATTCATGGGATCTGATCGTTATCGGCGGAGGTGCTGCTGGTTTATGGGCTGCTGGCACTGCTGCTTTAAACGGTCGTAAAGTACTGGTGCTGGAGAAGAACAATAAGGCTGGCCCCAAAATTCTCATGTCCGGTGGGACACGTTGCAACATTACGCATGACTGCGACTGGCGGCGGATCGTGGATGCGTTCGGTCGAGAGGGTAGGTTTCTCTCCACCGCTCTACATCATTTACCTCCCAGCGAAGTTATTCGCACCATCGAAGCCGAAGGGGTGGCCACCAAACGGGAAGTGACAGGCAAGATTTTCCCGGTCAGCGATCGAGCGATCGATGTTCGCGATGCCTTGGTAAACCGTATGCAACGCGAGGGAGGTGTCTTGCAGACAGGGATTGCAGTTAAAGATGTCAGACGCTCCAACTCGGAAGCGGGATTCGAAGTCATCGGCGAAAATGAATCGTGGTCAACTGCGAACCTCTTGGTTGCCACTGGTGGCTTATCGTATCCAGGCTGCGGTACAACCGGCGATGGATATCCTTGGCTGCAACGACTCGGACATACGATTACACCCCTTCGGCCAGCCTTAACACCCTTGGTATCTTCGGTCCCTTGGCTCTCGGACTTGCAAGGGATTACTCTCCCAGATGCCGCTGTAACAGTGGAACTGTTAGGGGATAGTTCAGGAAAGAATAGCGCCAAGAAAGATTCGCGGCTGACCGCTCGAGGTGGATTGCTCTGGACACATTTCGGCTTATCAGGTCCAGCTCCTATGAATGTCTCGCGCGCCGTCTCCGATCTGCCCGCTGGACATCATTCCACTCTGCATATCGATCTTTTGCCAGATCAAAAACCTGATCAACTCGCTCAATGGTTTCAGACCGCTACTCAAGCTGGCAGCCGCACGCTGCTGAATACCTTAGGCGATCTAGTCCCGCGGCGAATCGCTCAAACAATGCTCGAGCTCACGCAAATATCGCTCGACAAGCCGCTAGCGGAAGTAAGTAAGAAAAATCGAATCGATCTTTTAGAGAAAATCAAGAATTTCTCTATCCCTTTGCACGGCACGCGCGGTTATTCCAAG
>JAUMAI010000379.1:0-1773 GCA_032116775.1 Pirellula sp.
TCCGACGATTTCAACCGCCACTTCTCGAAGCCACGGTAGTAGGATTTGCATTTTCCAGAAGGAGGATAGACCGGCTTTCCGAGAGCGGTGTTCTTCACCTTGCACTCTTCGTACTTCAGCCGATAAGTTGCAGCTTTCTTGACGGCCTTTTGGTAGCTGCTCAACTTGCCGTTCGCCAAAGCAAACATACCTACTCCCTCTTCTTTCGAGCCATCGCGGCTTCGATGCCTTTCAGCTGACGCTCGATCAGTCGAAGGTCTTCCATGAACTGGGTGGACCCTTCTCGTTCCGCTTGGGCCAACACTGACCCCGGTAGACCGAAGCGCTCATCCCCGGAGAAGATGGGTTCTGCGCCCTTGGCCATGGTCCCCTGCGAGGTCCGCATTTCCTTCTTGCCGCTGAACACGAACGGGATGTCGCCAACCACCTGGGAACCCGCTCGACGACGCTGCTCGATCAGCCGAAGCGTGGGCTTGTCATAGACTTCCGATGGCGCCAGCGGTCGCCCTTCGTCGTCCGTGTACGCCAATTCGATCAGCTTGGCTGGACCTTCTGTCTTTTCGCGGAGGGCACCGGGAGTTAGCTGGAACCGTTTGAGCGCCTCTTTCTCGGCCTTAGCCCGAGCTGCGGCAGGCAGTGCCCCGAAGGACTCTACCGTTCGACGTTTTCCAGCCATCGCTTGTTGCAGGGCCTGCGCGAGGATGTTTCGGGCCTTCGCTTCTTCCTCGGAGGACGCAGGAAAGGCCGGGTCAATGGTCTTCTCGCCCTTCCAGATTTGGGCAATCTCAGGCGAGAGCCTGGCCAGCGAGTTGCATGCCCTGCTCGTGCTGGTTGCCGGCGTAGTTGGCGGCGCGCTCCATGTGAGGCCATGCGCGCTTAAGCTTCTTGAAATTGAATGTACCGATCACCTGTACAGAACTCATAGGAACAGAAACCGAAGCGGGATCTATAACAGGAGGAGGTACAGGCGCATTTGCGAACTTAGGAATTTCAGGTTCGGGAATATCTTTGATCAACCGCTGAATCATCTTATCTGCTGTAATACCTTCGGCCTGAGCTTGAAAGTTTGTGCTGATGCGGTGGCGTAAGACGGGAACTGCAATCCGTCGAATATCATCGATGGAAACACTAAAACGTCCATCCATGGCCGCAATCGCCTTGCCTCCCATAATCAAGAACTGCCCCGCACGTGGCCCGGCACCCCAATCAACCATCTCGCGCACATACGGTGGGGCTCGATCATCAGCAGGACGCGTAGCTCGCACTAAATGAGCAGCATACTTCACAATAAAAGGACTGACGGCCACGCTTTGCACAAGTTTTTGAATATTGAGTATCAATCGCCCGGATAAGACTTTGTTGACCTCAGGCTGTTCATGCCGTGTCGTGGCCAACAGAATTTTCTCTTCCTCGTCCGCCGTTGGATAGCCGACTTTGATATTGAACATAAACCGGTCCAACTGAGCTTCCGGTAATGGATAAGTTCCTTCCTGCTCAATCGGGTTCTGGGTCGCGATGGTGAAGAACGGCTCAGGCAGCGAGTAAGTGGTTCTACCAACCGTCACCTCTCTCTCCTGCATCGCCTGCAATAACGCAGCCTGCGTTTTCGGTGGTGTGCGGTTGATCTCGTCAGCCAGCAAAATATTTGTGAAGATCGGTCCCTCAACAAAACGGAACTCACGCTTGCCGGTTGCATCCTCATCCAAAACATTCGTGCCGGTGATATCGCTGGGCATGAGGTCCGGCGTAAATTGAATTCGCTTAAAGGAGACA
>JAUMAI010000379.1:1783-14217 GCA_032116775.1 Pirellula sp.
GAGACATCCAAGATTCGGGCCAGCGAACTAACCATCAAGGTTTTGGCCAGACCAGGTACCCCTTCAAGCAAGCAATGGCCCTTGGTAAAGATCGCCGCAAATAATTGCTCGATCACCTCTTCTTGACCAATAATAACTTTCGATAATTCCTGACGCATCGCGTCGCGATGCTCGCGAAACTCTCGCAACAAATCACCGACGTTGCGACTTTTAGCACTTACTTGTTTTTCTTCCATGGATTCCGCTTCTATGTTCCGCTTTCCGGCTACCTTACGCTATGCTATGGACGGGTGCCTAATTCCTCTCGCACCCTAACTGCACCAGCGTTGAGACCTCGTGTATCCTAGGCATCGACACATCCAACTCCCAACGGACAGGAGCCAGCTTAAGTGCGATTCACTGGGTTACATGAATCAAACCTGAAATGATTTTTCTCGGTAAGGGCCTGAAATAACCCAAGTTCGCAATCACTATCGTTCATCTCATCCCTTTGTTCCTATTCTATCGACGGGGCATCGGAAAAGAATGCACCTAGCTCAATAACTTCGGCGAGCTCATAAGGATTCAGCATGCTCACCAACCCCAGACCTCTCAGTCTACTCATTTCCGCTATCTTAGTCCTTGGAAGTACCCTTTCTCCCCTCGCTGCTGTGGCTCAAGATGGGCGAAATATTACGGCTGACCAAGTCAATCAAGCTATCTCCCGCGGCACTGAGTACCTACTCAAGGTTCAAAACCCAAATAGTGGTGGTTGGGATGAATTCGGAACAGAGAATTGCGGCGCATCAGCCCTCGTGACTCTTTCTCTCCTGAACTCCGGAGTGTCACCCAACCATCCCAGCATGATTAAAGCCCTGAATTACTTACGGGGTGTTCAAGCCAACCGTACCTACTCGGTCGCCTTGCAAACGATGGTTTTTTGCGCTGCGAATCCTAACGATGATATGCTCCGCATTAAGCAAAATGTTCAATGGCTCATCGAAGCTCAACGCCCCAATGGCATGTGGGGTTATGAACCTCAAAATTTATCCTCCGATCCATCCAACACTCAATTCGCTCTACTTGCTCTATCGGAAGCCCAAAGACTTGGAGTACCGGTTCCACCCAAGACCTATGAATTGTCACTGCGTTATTGGCTGCAAGCCCAAGGGCCTGATGGAGGGTGGAGCTACAACGATCGAATGTTCACAGGTAGCATGACTTCAGCCGGCATCACTTCCGTTGTGATCACGGTTGGTCAATTGGGGACACCGCAATCGAGTATCCGTAACAATAAAATCGAGTGCTGTGGAAAAACGAATATCTCAGACGATCCGGTCGAAGCTGCCCTCGGATGGCTAGCTCGAAACTTCAAAGTCTTCGGAAATCCCGGTGGCCAATGGCAGTTGTATTATCTCTACGGCTTAGAGAGAGTCGGACGCCTTACCGGACAACGATTCATCGGCGAACATGATTGGTATCGTGAGGGTTCAGCACAAATACTTGGTCAACAAGACCGACTCGAAGGCTTCTTCAATTCGACCAGTGGCTTTGAATCCACCACTCATATCAACACAGCGCTTGCTCTGCTTTTCCTCAGCAAAGGTAAAAGACAAATCGTGATGAGTCGTCTCGAGTATGGCGGCAAGGAGCAATGGAACCAGCACCGCTTTGCGGTTCCCTATCTCACCGGCCATATCGAGCAAGCATGGAAAAGAGATCTGGCTTGGCAGACTATTTCTATTGGTCGCTCGTCTCTAGCGGATCTACTTGAAACACCGATCCTCTTCATTTCAGGATCCCAAGAACTACGCCTCGCACCAAAAGAAAAAACGCTTCTCAAAGAATATGTAGAAAACGGCGGCTTCATTTTCGCCGAGGCATGCAATGGCAATGGCTGTAATGGTGAGGCCTTTGATCGTTCTTTCAGAGCCTTGGTAGAGGAACTTTTTCCGCAACCTCTGCAGAAGCTTCCTCCTTCCCATCCGATCTGGTTCGCGGAAGCGGCTATTGCACCTGATAGCTTGCCAGAAGACTTCTGGTTGTATGGAGTAGATGCTTGCTGCAGAACGAGCATTGTCTACAGTCCAATCTCTCTATCCTGTCGTTGGGAACTTAATCCCCCAATCAAATTTCCTCGAGATATCGCCGCCAATGTCCAAGCTGAACTAGACAATGCTACGAAAGTGGGGCTCAACGTGGCAGCCTATGCTACCGGGCGACAATTGAAAGAAAAACTCGATGCAGTCCAGATAGCTCGGCCTGAATCGGAAGCGACGCAAATCCTAAGAGGTCATATCGCTATTCCCAAACTCCAACATGCTGGTGGAGCGAATGATGCCCCTCGCGCTATACCGAATCTACTCCAGTGGTATCGACAAGAAAATCCAGCAGATATCAATTCGCGACCACTTATGATCAATGCCAAACTGGAGGAGCTAGAGAAATATCCAGTCGTTTTCATGCATGGGCGCAGCAGTTTTACTTTCACGGAAGAAGAACGGACCGCGTTAAAGGCCTATCTTGAACGAGGTGGCTTTATCTTTGCTGATGCCATTTGCGCCAGTACAGCATTTGCCGAATCCTTCCGAAAGGAAATGGCACTCATTGCTCCCGATAAACCTCTGCAACCCCTTCCGCCGACACACCCCTTATTGACTGAGGAATTCACAGGCTTTGATATTCGTGAGGTGACGTTGATCGACCCATTAAAGCGAGGCACCGGTGGTGTTGTGGCTCAAAAACAAACCACTGCGCCTGAATTAGAATATCTGACCTGGGACGATCGTATAGCCGTTGTTTTCTCACCACTTGATATGAGCTGCGCTTTAGAAAGCCAACAGTCACTTCAGTGCAAAGGCTATACGCGCGAAGATGCCGCTAAGATTGGCATCAATATCGTCTTGTATGCCATGCTGCAATAAAAGCACCAACGACAGCGGGCAGGAGAGATGACAACGTCGCATTAAATCGGTTAGTCTTATCGACGGTGCCGAATTGCGTCAGCGATCACAGCCCAAACAATCACGCTTCCGGTAATGATTCGCTTCATAGGCTCTGAGACACCTACGGAGGCGAGACCGGTTTGCAAAACAGCAATGACGAGTACACCTAAAAAGGTTTGCACTACTGATCCGCGCCCTCCCAACAAACTGGTGCCGCCGATTACCGCCGCTGCAATTGCAGATAACTCCAAACCAACCGCGGAATTTGGATCAGCTGTCGATAAGCGACTGGTTTGCATAATCGCCCCCAAACCACATAACGCTCCGAGAATGACAAAACTGATCAGCTTGTAGGGTCGGGGATCAATTCCCGAATATCTGGCAGCTGTCTCGTTGGTTCCAATTGCTAACCAATACCTACCCACCAAGGTACGCGTTAACAAAAGCTGACCAGCTATAACTGTTACCATGGCGATTATAAAAGCGGGAGAAATACCCCATCCGCCACTGACACCAACCCATTCCACCGCCGAGCCAACATACTTTGTCTGTGAGTTGGTTACTTTATAAGCACATCCGCGGGCGATCTCGAGCATTCCAAGTGTCACGATGAAGGCGGGAATACGAAAGGCAACACTAACAAATCCATTTATGGCTCCACATATAGAACCCGTCACGATTGACGCCACAAAGGCAACCATCACTCCCACCTGCCAATCAATGATTAGCGTCCCGATGATTGCAGCACATAATGCCAGGACAGAACCTACCGACAAATCAATCCCACCAGCAATCAATACAAACGTCATTCCTACTGCCACTACCGTGAGATCGGGAATCTGATTCGCAATGCTCTTGAGCGTCGATAAGCTTAGAAATCGTTGACTCAAAAATCCGAAGATTCCAATCATGATCAGCAAAACCATGACCAAGGCTAGAGACGACCAAAGATCCCTCTTTAATCTTGTGGTTACCAGCAGATCATTCGATGGATCTGTCGATTTTTCTCGCATTTCTGCTATCTCTTATTGAAGTATCTAAGTCCATCTCCGTATCTCCTCGCGAACCTTACCCCCAAACCTCTACTCTGATTTGCTCAACGTATCGGCTGTGATCAGGTCCACCGGTGTTTCGCGATCTTTAATCTCGACTGAAGAGTCACCGATCAAAGTTAATGCATATTCAATTCCATACACCGCCAATTGATCGCCATGCTGATCGGCCGTCGCTAAAATATTTCCCTCCTGAATGGCAGTTTGCACAGCGCTGATGTTATCAAAACCAACCACTTCAACCTTGCCACTCAAACCGGCCGCTTTAATGGCCGCCAGAGCTCCTAACGCCATACTGTCGTTGCAGGCCATGATCGCTTTAATATCTGGCTTCTCCTGTAACATTGAACTGCTGATTGTGTTAGCCAAACCGGTTTCCCACTCCGCACTTTGAGATGAAGCGATTTGCAAGCCTGCAGCCTGGACCGCATCTTCAAAGCCAACCTTCCGCTGCTGTCCATTGAAGGAGGTTCGGATACCTTCCAGAAGTGCAACTTGGTCTCCCGCTTTGAGCTTACTCGCCAAGTACTCTCCAACTTTTTTTGCGCCCGCTCGATTATCTGGCCCGACAAATGGAACCGCGACTTTTTCGGCTGCAAGGACCTCAGGATCTAAGCGATTGTCGATATTGACGACAACTACACCAGCATCCTTGGCACGCCGCAGCACTGGCACCAGAGCCTTGGAATCGGCAGGAGCAATCACGATCGCATCCACTCCAGCAGCCACCATCTCCTCCACCAACGCGACCTGTCTTGCCAAGTCGCGTTCATCTTTAATTCCGTTGACGATCAAATCATAACGTTCCGCATTCGCTTGCTGATGCTTCTCCGCGCCCTGTGCCATTGTGGAGAAGAATTCGTTCGCCAACGACTTCATCACCAGAGCGATCTTAGGCCGCTTAGATTCTCCCGTAGATGACTTCTCCTCGATTTTCGCGGCATTACATCCCGCAAGATATAACAGAAATAAAACCGCCAACACACTCGGTAACTTATAATTGAAATTCATCTTCATTGATCTCCAAAAACTCTTGGGTTCATTGCCGCAAGTCAATTCGTATCCTTTAAAACTCGTTCCACTTCCGCTCGGTAGGGCAAGGAAGCTTGTGCCCCGAGCTTTGTTGCAGTCAATGCACCCGCAATACAAGCGAAACGACAGGCTAAACTCCACTCCTGATATTCACTCACATAAGTTGCCAGAGCTCCAATAAATGCATCGCCTGCCGCGGTGGTGTCGACAGCCTCGACCGTAATGGAAGGCGTATGCGAGTAAATAACATCGTCTGATTTTTGCTCGGCCGTTACCACTCCCTCAGACCCCATGGTGATGGCCACTCGCTTTGCACCCCGACCTAGCAACGATTTAGCCGCTAGCTTAGCATCGTTGACATCCTTCACCCTTAATCCTGTGAGCAATTCCGCCTCCGTTTGGTTAGGACAGAAAATATCAACTTGAAATAAACGATCAGGCAATGGGGATATTGCTGGAGCAGGATTCAATAAAATGGGTATCCCGTGTTGTCGCGCCAAGCTAATCGCAGCCGCGACCGTATCGAGCGGGATTTCCAACTGAAGGATAACCATATCAGCTTGGCGTATTAGCTCTTCAGCCCCTTCGATGTCACCGGGAGAAACCTGACCATTGGCACCCGGGACAATGACGATACTATTTTGTCCTGCTTTATCGACCATCACCACCGCAACACCACTGCCACAATCGGCGCTGCGATGGACATGACTGATATCCACCGAGCAGCTTTGCAGATTGCTAATCAACTTTTGCGCGAAGGCATCGTTTCCCACTCGCCCAACCAAAGTCACCTCGGCACCCATACGCGCCGCAGCTACTGCTTGATTTGCTCCCTTGCCACCACTGACCTCGTGACACTCACTCGCTGCGAGCGTCTCACCAGGCTTTGGCAATCGCGAACAGAGCAACACCAAATCCATATTGATCGACCCGATGACCACAATTTTTGGTCTACGTCGCTTGCTATGTCCACCTTTGGGTATTGTCATTCGTAGCTCACTTGCTCTACAGGCTCGTACTACTTAACGGGTGGCTGACTACTTAGCTGCACAAGGGCTTCGATAACTCGCACTTTCTGCAATTCACTCAGCTTCAAATATCGATGATTTCCACCTGGCTTTGGCTTGAATATCGTGGCACCATCATCACTAAACTCAACCCGTCCCTCTTCCGAAAGATCGAAATACTTTCGATCTGGGTAAATGGCATAAAGTACACTTGTCAAATCCCAGGTAGGGCGATTATGTGGCGGTGGCTCATACAAAACATAGGATTCCGCTAGAGGATGATGTTCGACGTACTGATAGTCGTTCACAATACTCTCAGCAGGGTAGGGGACGGCAATACCGATCTCAAATCCACTGTATACGATTGGGCTGGGCCAACGTTGCGCTAAAGTCTGTGCCGCCTTAAGATCTTGCACCACGTTGTACTCACCGAATCGCTGGTTGCCATCGATGGGTATAAAAGCGCCCGCCATTACCGATAATAAGCGTACTTTTTTCTCCGCTAATTCTAAGCCTGTTAAGGGGCTGATATCATCGGCGACCGAATCGAGTAAAGCCGCTAAATTGGTTGAAAAGCCAACCTGGGCAATCACCACCGATTTATCTTTCGCATTCGCCAACGTTCGACGCAAGACCTCAACAGCACTGGGCACCGGCTTATCGATCGTGAGATCGTGAGGATAGCGAACCGCACCATCCTTGGTCTTCGCTTCAATTAACCCTAGAAACTTTCCTTTCTCAGGTGTTACTTTGCTCTCGGCAATTCCGATAGGGATATCGCCTTTACCATAAAAAGTGTTGAGCGCGTCAACAAATGGCGCTGCCTCTTTAGCATCTTTCGTGATCGTAACCGCCAATAAATTCAATTCACCGCGACTTTGCAATGAATGAATAACACCCATTGCCAAGACGTCGTCAACATCATTTCCGATGTCGGTGTCAAAGATAAAAGGTATAGGCTCTTTCGCAAGCGTCACCACACCCTGACCAGCGATACCAACCCATGCTACAACGGCAATCTCGATACCTCTGCGCAAGATATCGAAGCACTTATCAATCACGACTCTCATTATTACACCTCACTATTTCTCGCTACAGAAATTCGGCTTACAGAACTACGCTGCTCTAATGAGACAGGCACTATCATATTTTCAACTGGACTGACCTTCGCAACTTTAAGACCAGCATGTTTAATTCTCTCATATAGCATCGTACTTGCTCTTCGACCTAACTCACTGACATCCTGAGCAACGACAGTTAATGGCGACTCGAGGAAACCAGCCAAAGGATGATCGTCGAAAGATACTAAGGATAAATCACATGGAATCCTTCGACCCAATTCGCGGGAGGCCTTTAAACATCCAATAGCCTGTGGGTTACCTAGCGCAATGAGGGCGGTGATCGCTGGATTTTCTCTTAGTAAATCGAGACAGGCACGACACCCATCCTCGATCGTGAATCCACTTCCACCAATAGCTACCGCTACAGATTTTTTGCCAAAATCACGAATGGCATCCATAACACCAGCGATTCTCAATTCATTGGGAAGCGTTCCCTGCAACCCCTGTACAATCCCAATGGTACGATGACCATTATCTAGCAAATGGCTAGCCAGGATCTTCCCACCCCAACGATGATCCGAGGTAATGGAAGGTAAGACGTTCGATTTTGGAACACGATCAACCAACACTATAGGACAGCCTTCGGCCGCAACCCGATGCAAGTGTCCGAATACTTCCCCAATCGGGCAGACGATCAATCCTTCCGGTTGTCGACTACGCAATCGTTCTATTTGCTCAATCTCTCGCTCCAGACTGTTACAGCTGTCGACGAGTATGACGCTGTAACCATACTGCTCCGCGGTGTAGTTCACCTGCTGGGTGATCGCCGCAAAAAACGGGTTGGCAATATCAGGCACGACCACCCCTAGGATTACACTTTTACCGGACCGTAAGGCGCGAGCTGCGGAATCGGGACGAAAGCCTAATTGCTCCGCGATCTTCTTGACCCTGCTACTTGTCTGACTGCTAATCCGGAACGCGTCGCCTTTACCGCTTAGAACGCGTGACACGACAGACGCACTTACGCCCGCGGCAGCTGCCACATCCTGCAAGCGTGGCTTGCGTTCATTGGGAGAAATACGCGATGAATCCACCATGGAACACTCTGCAAGTTGCCGATGGGTAACTAAACCAGCTGCGATTCGACACGGAAAAGGGCTGAGAATACTCTCTAAAAGTGGCTTGCACAATCGATTGTGCTTGCGATTTGTTAAGACTCGGAAAAGATTTGATAATAATCGCTGCAAGCCCGTAATCTCGCCCCAAAAGCATCGCCTCGCCACGCTACCTTATAGCGCTGAAAACAAATATCTAGTTAGAGATGACCAACCTCTGACGATCCTCTCCTGGCACCACACCTTCCTACCCGCACTCCACCGGTAGCCTCATGCAAATCGATCCACGCGTCCACCAATATGTAACCCGACACTCTTTTCCGCTTCTGTTCGCCACGATCAGCGGCGCGCATCTTTACGGCTTTCCTTCTGCCGATTCGGACTTTGACTTGCGAGGAGTTCACATTCTCCCCCTAAGGTCAATTCTCGGATTAAACGCACAACAGGAAACGGTTGAGTATTCCACAGTAGAGAGTGGGCTCGAAATCGACCTAGTCACTCACGATGTCAAAAAGTTCTTTGGACTTCTTCTGAAGAACAATGGCTATGTACTAGAACAACTCCTTTCTCCTTTAGTCTTGCACTCCACGCCTGAACATGAAGAGCTCACGGAAATCGCAAATCAATGCTTAACTCGCAATCATGCTTATCACTATCTGGGCTTTGCAGAGACACAGTGGCGCCTTTTTATGCGCGACAATCCACCACGGGTTAAGCCGCTGCTTTACATTTATCGCGTCCTGCTGACTGGTATTTTCCTGATGAGGAGCAGAAAGCTTGAAGCGAATTTAGAAACTCTTAACGAGTTGGTTCCACTTCCATATCTTCGTGAAATGCTTGAGATTAAACGCAACGGTGCCGAAAAAGGCTTTTTTAACGACGCCAACCTAGCGTTCCACGAGATGGAATATATAAGACTCAGAAAAATACTAGAGGACGCGCGAATCGAAAGCGATTTACCAAACCAACCTACCGCAGCTCCAGCTCTCAATGATCTACTCGTCCGCATTCGTAGACTCATGAACGCCCCTGGCACACCATGGCCTGTAGAGTCGCAGACAGCAAGGTAAAATATGTCGCGTGCCACAGAGCTTTTTGTGGCGAATGAGCTAGTCGATGTCGACCAGTCGGCTAAACCAGTACAACCTCGTCGGACCTTTACGCCAACGGCAGAGACTCGTCAACTTGACAAAGCTGATCATGTAGTTCAACCAAACTCCGCAATCGCTGACATGGATCATCCTCACCAAATATCTTTTCGCAAGTACGGAAGCTACCTGCAGCCTTTATATAAACCTCCTCCCACTCGCTATAGGCTTTTTCATGCCGAGCATCCCGCGGATAAGGGAAAGACATCCGCTCACAGCCAACGCGCCATGGCTTTGCCGATAGCCTGGCTCGAAAGCAACGTTGCTTTTCACATAATTTCAGATATTGCTTATCCACAGGAAAGCGGCTCAGCAGCGCAATAGTTTCCCGATTAATCCCGGCAACAGCACGACTGATGAGCAGCACTCTCCAGCCAGCAAAAGTTCGATAAACACGAAAGCTCTCTCCGTGCATTGACTGACATATCGATATTAGGTTCGCTTCCTCCGACTCAACAGGCTTTCCCAACCAGTTATTGAGCCAGCTTCCAAGCTTCTTCCGCAGAGGAGTCTCTTGGCCATCGACATCAATAATCAGTAGTACATCTGTATTGAGCACCAGGACCCCGTAACGATTCCGACTCACCCATCCATCAACTTCGCCTTCATCGTTAACGATCTCCTGCAGAATCTCTTCCCTGGGAGGTTGAACGAAATATTCAGCCTGGTGATACCATTGACCACTATTATCGACTTGAGATCGATTCCATAACTCGATAGATTTCGTCGCACGCTCTTTGGCGATGCGTTCCGCCTCTTCCTGGCTAAGATCAGACCAGCCCCAACGCGGCAATCGCCACATTTTGTTGTCTGCATATTTCGAGGGAACCTTCAGCCACTCACAATGCCAAAACCGAGGAACCTTCATTGAATCACATGCCCCTAGCAGCAAAGTGGTACCAATTCGATTATCACGACACGATCAGAACTGCCTGACCTAAAGGCCTAATCAGGAAATTTGATTGTCAGCTAGTCCCGCGCATTTTAAAATACTATTCCCTCTAACTAAATTTCCCGCAATCATCCCAACCAATATCGAGACGCAGCATGCAACGTCGGCTTTTCCTCCAAGCACTCGCCGGGGTGTCATTAACCTTAACAAGCAGCCCCCTTTCTAACTCTATTTTGGCAATCGATCCTTTTGATCGTCCTAAGCCGGGTCAGTTGCGATTGAGCCTGGCTGCATACTCGATGCGCAAGTATCTGCAAGGTTCCAAAGATAAAAGGCCGGAAATGGATTTACATGGATTCGTCGATTTCTGTTTTAAATATGGCATACAGGGCGCAGAACTAACATCCTACTACTTCCCAGAAACTGTCTTCGACGACTATCTGTACAGCCTCAAGAACCATTGTCACTTAAGAGGCATGACGATATCCGGGGGTGCGATTCGTAACGACTACTGCCAACCAGCTGGTCCGAAACTCGATGCTGATCTAGCTCACACGCGCACTTGGATCGATCATTATGCCAAGCTCGGTGCACCAGTGATCCGAATCTTCGCGGGTAATCAACCCAAAGATAGCGATTGGGATTCAACGCTCAGCCACTGCGCTAAGACGTGCGAAGTAGCTTGTCAGTACGCCGCCAGCAAAGGAGTAATCCTAGCGCTGGAAAATCATGGTGGTGTCACCGCCAAAGCCGAAGGGCTTTTGCAAATTGTGCGGCAAGTTAAGTCGAGTCATTTTGGTGTCAATTTCGATTCTGGGAACTTCAGGTCCAGCGATGATCCCTATCAGGAACTCGCGCAGATCGCTCCCTATGCGGTTAACGCCCAAATTAAGGTGGAGATGTTTCCACAGGGCAAACGCGCAGAAACTGATTTGGCGAAAGTCGTTTCCATTCTGCGCGATGCTGGCTACAGCGGATGGGTAGCACTCGAATACGAAGCCGATGAGGAACCCAAAGAGGCCATTCCTCGCTATGTTGAAAAGCTGCACAGTATTTTAAAAAGCTGAATTTAAAAAGCTGAATTGTGAAAAACTGATCGACTAGGCCGTAAAACAGACGACCTAGTTGAGCGTTTTCTACTCCGACATGAGAATTGTTAGATGTGGCTAGAATCGGGTGACATGTCGGATAACAAAGGCTTCGTCCAGGTTGACTTCATCGGGCCGACTACGAAACTCGATGTGGCGACTGAAGACGAAGCCAAACTCCCAGCCTCTGGTACCTTTGTCGGAATGGATTTGCTCAATCCCCATCAGGACCTGATAGTCACGGTAGGTGAAGACGTCGTTGGACTGGTCAGGCATCTCAATGTCCCATGTACCACCCCCTAAACGCGCAGTCCAGTAAAGTCGTGTGTCATTCTGCAGCAATACATCAACACGAGGTCTCGGAAAAACGAGATCGAACCTCATATTGGGATAAGAAAGACTGTGCCACGAAAAACCAATAACCGGCAATAACTTAATATCATCTCGATCTAGATAGTCCACTCCCACAACAAAGTCCAACTCTTCGCTCCGATGGAACATCGCCACTGCATGACACGGGAAACGCACGCCATCTCGCGCACTATCTTCAAAGTCGCTGTAGATACCCGTCGTCAACCCTAGATCGTAGCTGAACCAACTCGCCAAGCGAGCACGAGTTTGGTACCCCAGTTCAAAATCGTATAGCCGTGGAGGTAAAGCAACTTGCTCAGGTCCAGATAATAAATGCAAATTAAAATTTGCATCGAGCCCTGATGATTGCTTCCTTGGAATAGAGGTCCCCGATTCGAGGCTAAACCATCCAAACTGATCACCATCACCAGGCATATAACTGACAACAGTCTCTGCACTCTTGTAAACGGAATACGACTCCGCCATCAAGGCACCATAGGACAAGGGAGTACACACTCTCTCGCCATCGATGATCTGACATGATTCGTCCAGTAGCTTTCCAACCTCTTCCTCAGGTAACTCGACTGGCGCAACTTCTTCGGTATAGACGAACGTTGTTCCACCGGCATAGTAATCTTCGCTGACTACGCCACTGGCAGTCTCTGGTACACCATCGGCGAATACCTGATGTGCAGGAGCAGCAACGACTTCACTAGACTGCTCAGGCACAGGAACCTCAGGTGGAACCATGGCAGGATAAGGAC
>JAUMAI010000380.1:0-23123 GCA_032116775.1 Pirellula sp.
ACTGCAGCCCAGCAAGAACTGCAACCTTAGGCCCTGCCTGGGGCTTTTTGTCGCGTCGCAAGCGGATTGAAACGCCTGCGTGCGGGGAGCGAGAGGCCTAGCCTGATTTTGCAACCTACTCTCCCTCGCCCCAAGTCGATCGAAGCGCAGCATAGATCGATTTGGTGAGAGGAGTGGGGCGAGGGGGGGTTAGTGCGAATAGGCAATATTTACGGGATTTTGCAACTGGAGTAGGCATTTTCGAGGTAAGCCGACCGATATACGAGGAGTTGGCCAAAGACTTTCTGCCCGAAACGGACGCTTAGGGCTTGCTGCCCAGGGGGAGTCTTGGTTAAACTCCCGAATTCTCTGCGGGAGCCAAAGCGCGACTCGCTCACCCCGTCCTGCGTTAACCTTTTGGGTTTTCGTCCGTGACGCAGGTGGGCACAGGCCAGCTTTTTCAGAGGAAACCATGGATTCCTTTGGTGGAACACCATGCCAGAGTGGCGGAATGGCAGACGCGCTGGATTCAAAATCCTGTGTCCGTAAGGACGTGTGGGTTCGACTCCCACCTCTGGTACTTCGTCGAATAGTAAGTAGCAAGACGTTTTGTTAATTGAGTTAACATGCCAACGATTAACCAGCTCATCCGACGCGGCCGCCGGCTGCAGAAAAAGCAATCCAAGTCGGCCGTATTGGAAAAGTGCCCTTTCAAGCAAGGCGTTTGCTTGCAAGTGAAGACCATGACTCCGAAGAAGCCAAACTCGGCTCTACGGAAAATCACTCGTGTTCGCTTGAGCAACGGTAAAGAGGTCACCGTTTATATCCCAGGTGAAGGTCACAATCTCCAAGAACACTCCATCGTGCTTGTTCGTGGTGGTCGTATTCGTGACCTTCCAGGGGTTCGCTACCAAGTTGTTCGCGGAGCCCGCGATACCTTGGGCGTTAACGGCCGCAAGCAGGCTCGCAGCCGCTACGGTGCGAAGAAGTCATAGTACTTTCGCCTGAAGAGGTGGGACGTAAGTTCCGGACCGCGGAACCACACCCATCTTGAAGGAGACAGCGTTTGGGATACCAGAACAAGCCCATTCGCGAGTGTTGAAAAATTTCCGTGGATGCCCTTAGGTGATCACTCACCCATCCACTGAAAACAGTTGAACACGAGTCACCGTTTGTAGGTGAGCTCGGTTCGCCACAAATAGATCGGTGCTTGAAAGCCGATCAAATTACCGAATATTCGTCCACTTTATTTGACTCTGGTAAGCTGATTCCTATGGGCAAGATTACTGCCAGCCGAACCCAACTGAGACCTGACCCTCGTTTCAATTCGCTCTTAGCAGCTAAGTTCATCAATTGCTTGATGTACGATGGCAAGAAGAGCACCGCACAAGTCGTGTTCTACGATGCCTTGGATGAAATTGCCAAGAAAATCAAAGATCGCTCGGCGATTGAAGTTTTCGAACAGGCAGTTGAAAACGTTAAGCCGTACATCGAAGTACGCAGCAAGCGCGTTGGCGGTGCATCTTACCAGGTGCCAATGCAGGTGAATCGCAATCGCCAGCAGTCGTTGGCGATTCGTTGGCTCCTAGCTGCCGTTCGTGAGAAGAAGGGCCGATCCACGGCCTTGAAATTGTCTGAAGAATTAATGGCAGCCTACCGTAAAGAAGGCACAGCGATGGCGAAACGCGAAGCGACGCACCGCATGGCCGACGCCAACAAGGCATTTGCTCACTTCGCATGGTAATGCCTTCGGGCACACTCTACGACAGAGCAACGAATTCGAGTACACTTCAAAACCGCGCAGCCTTTCCTCACGGATAGCCTGACGCGGTTTTTTCGTTTAGCTGCATTTAGCTTTAAAAAAGCGGTTAACGATAACGACGAACAAAATCCATTTTGCCCTCAGTAACGAACACTATTGCCGACAAACCATCCGTAAAAGCACCGAGCCTTAGCCGAATTACCTCTGCGAAAAACCGAACGAACAGCGACCCAAAACGCAGAGCCAAACCATCGCACTTTCGATCAGTAGCCAACTATCGCGATTGACTAATATTAGTTTTGCCAAACCAACACAAAACCTGAACCACTACCATGCAACGATCGCTCGACTCACTTCGCAACATCGGAATCATCGCTCACATCGATGCGGGGAAAACAACTGTCACCGAACAGATGCTGTACCTCAGCGGCGCAAAGCACAAGGCAGGCTCTGTCGACTCAGGAACCACAGAGACCGATAGCGACCCAGAGGAACAACAGCGTGGTATCACGATTTTCTCAGCTTGCGTAACATTCAACTGGAAGACCAGCACCGTCAACTTGCTGGACACTCCAGGCCACGTCGACTTCACCGCTGAGGTCGAACGCTGCTTGCGCGTTCTCGATGGAGCAGTGGTAGTCTTTAGCGGACGCGAGGGAGTTGAAGCCCAAAGCGAAACCGTCTGGCGTCAAGCAGACAAATACAACGTTCCACGCATCGTGTTTATCAATAAACTCGATCGTGAAGGAGCTGACTTCTATCGAGTCCTTGAAGAGATCGGTCCGCGATTAAACGCTAACCCTGTGGCCATTCAGATTCCCGTCGGACAAGGGCCTGCCCACACCAAGGATCCATTTCGTGGCGTCATCGACCTGATCGAAATGAAAATGCTCACCTTCAACCAAGGCGAGGATCGCCGTGGTGTGAAAGAAGACCCTATTCCTGAAGAACTCGTCGATGATGCGAAAGCGTGGCGAGATGTGATGCTCGAGACGCTCTATCCACTCAACAACGAAATGATGGAGTTGGCTTTCGAGGAAAAGGAGATACCTGTCACGCTGATACGCCAAGCATTGCGCGAAGCGTGCATTGCCAGAAAACTACAACCCGTTCTATGCGGATCAGCTCTGCACGGAAGTGGTGTTCAACCCGTTCTCGATGGCGTTACCTATTACTTACCAAGCCCGCTCGATCGCCCACCCGTGGAAGGCGTTAACCCCAAGAAGAAAGAGAAGAGCGAAAAACGCGGCCCTAGTACCAAAGAACCTTTTTGTGGCCTAGTCTTCAAAATCTTACCTGCCAAAACAGGCGACATGTATTGGATTCGCGCCTACTCAGGAACGTTGAAATCGAACTCGCGAGTCTACAACCCCAACCGCGATGAAAAAGAAAACATCGCTCAATTGTGGCAGATTCACGCCACCAAGAAAGATAAGCAAGGGCAAGTCGAGTCCATCAGCGCGGGCGACATCGTATGCGCGATTGGTCCGCGCAACTCCATCACTGGCGATACGCTGTGCGAGACACAAAACCCAATTGAATTACCCTCTATCCAATTCGCCCAGACCGTACTCTCGATGGCAATCGAACCCGAGAACACAACGGAACGCAAAAAACTTGCCGAAGTCCTAGACATGCTGCAACGCCAGGACCCAACCCTGAAAGCCGCAGAAAACTCTGAATCTGGCCAAACCTTGATCAGCGGCATGGGAGAACTCCACCTAGAAGTGATTAAGCATCGCCTCACTCGCGACTTCCACCTCAACGTGAAGTTCTACAAACCGCGAGTGAGCTACCGCGAGACCATCGGCAAAGTGGTTGAACTGACAGGCAAATGCCATCGACAGATCGGGGCTCAACAAATGTTTGCCGAAGTGCGTCTGAAAATTGAGCCACTACCCAATCCGAGTTCTCCTGTCGTTATTTTCGACCTGGCAGCCGGGGATGAAACGTTGCCCGAAAACTTCCGACTGGCGGCCATGGAAGAACTGAGACACCGAGGGCAGGGTGGTGGCATGATCGGCAGCTTCCCGCTCACTGGCATCAAGATTTCGCTGCTAGGGGGAACCTGCAGCTTGGAAGGCTCGGACGAAGTCGCCTTCCGCATAGCAGCCAACGATGGTTTCGAAAAAGGAATGGAGACCGCCGGCCCAGTTCTTCTGGAACCTGTCATGCGGTTAGAAATCACCACCCCCGATGACTACATGGGCGAAATCGTGGGAGACCTCCAACAACGCCGAGCCATGATCGAAAAAACGGAGGCTCGCGGCACCCTGACCGTCATCACAGCCACAGCCCCCCTTAAGGAACTATTTGGTTACTCCACTGCCATTCGCTCACTCAGCCAAGGTCGAGCCGGTTGCTCAATGGAACCTAGCGGATATCAACCCGCGCCCGCCGCCGATGCAGAAAGCTTCAACTTCTAACCCCCCCACAAGACCATACTTTGGCTTGTAACGCCCTTGGATGGTCAACTGCAAGAACTGACACGAATCTTCCAGAACCCGAGCCTATGGAGCCAGAAATTTTATCAAAAGAAGCACAC
Source organism: Pirellula sp. (assembly GCA_032116775.1). Taxonomy (GTDB): domain Bacteria; phylum Planctomycetota; class Planctomycetia; order Pirellulales; family Pirellulaceae; genus JAFLCP01. The sequence continues at coordinate 4,287 of JAUMAI010000380.1, forward strand.
CACGAACTCTGCGCGGACCTGAGACTCTGCGCATCTCAGGCAAGCTCTAGGGGCTCAACCGGAGTAAATGAATCCGATTGCTTCTTGGGGACGATATCCGGGGAATTCACTGTGCGGGACTACGGGCGAAAAATGGCTATTTTTGGCTCTTTTTTTCCAAACCCCTTCCGCTCTCCCAGGCGAGGCGGTTACACTCCCACGCCCGACGTAAAACTCAGCCTTGAATTTGGCGTTGACGGAATCAGAATTCGTCCCTAAGCTTTTGGACTCTCAGTTTCGAACCACTGCGGAATCGCAGAGGACAAGCGAAGCAAAAGAGACTCAGGCGAAGGCGAAAAGCTAGCGAAATAAGACGCTGTGAAGCGACAGAATTTGAACTAGCGAATCTGATGCGGGTAGTTGGAGCGACCATCAGTTATTTAGGTGAATTAATATGCACCTAACTGGTCAAGCACTGAGAGTACCGCAGTTTGAGAGAAGTAATCGCCAGGAAGATCGCTGGAAACTTTCGCAGAACAACGCGATGTGATTCGCAAAGTATGCTGAGAGTTCCCAATGTTGAGTCCGATCAGTGAATCGCAATGTTGGCAAGGCTTCGGCATTTGGCAACCCGCGGAACTGAAGCAAGAGAAAACAAATATCGTAACTTTTGGCAACGCTCAGAAATGCTTGAAAAAAGCTTTCTAGAGTGGACCAAAGAAAAAGCGATGCGAACGAAAAAAAGAAAGTTAGCTAGTTGAAACAACTAGATTGATAGTTACACGGCAATGAAGAGGTAGCGAAAAGTGTCTTCAACTCACGAAGTAATTCGAATTCGTATGGAAGCGTACGACCATGCTGTGCTGGACCAAAGTGCAGCAGAAATCGTGGAAACTGCGAAGCGAACCCACTCCGAAGTACACGGCCCAATTCCATTGCCAACACGCATTGAGAAATACACTGTGCTGGCAGGTCCAACGATTGACAAGAAAGCTCGTCAACAGTTTGAGATCCGTACACACAAGCGTTTAATCGATATCAAGCAAGCAACCGCCAGGACCATCGAAGCTTTGAACAAGCTTAGCCTGCCAGCTGGTGTTGATATCAAAATTAAAGCAACTGCACGCTAACGACGACTGTACACGCCTGCTAGGGCGTAGGGGCAGAGTTAAGTTAGCACACAAAATGAATTATACGATAGCGACCGGGAAAAGGATAGTAAGACTATCAACTCAGTCGTATATCGAATGTAGGAATGGGACGATAACGATTAGAACCTAGTAAGTTTCGAGAGCACGAGTTACCGCATGAACGGGAGGTTATTCTGGTAAGCCCGAATCGCACATCCCGTCGCAAATAGTAGTTGAGTTCAGCTTGAGTCAGGTTTTGGCCCGGACAGAGCTCAGCAAAAATTTGTGAAGTGGATGAGATCCGCGTGGTGACTAAAGCAGAGAATAGAAGCACTCAAGCGATTGAGTTAGTTCTCTGTGTTGTCGAAGCGGACGAAGATTGGTGTCTCCAGGATAGCAAGCGTAAACGGGAAAGATCGCAATGACCAAGGGCATATTAGGCCGCAAAGTCGGCATGACTCAGATATTTCAGGCAGATGGCACTGCTGTACCGGTTACGGTAATTGAAGCCGGTCCTTGTTCGGTGTTGCAGATTCGTACCGTTGAACGCGATGGTTACGAGGCAGTTCAATTAGGCTACGGCGTCAAACCTCGCCGATTAGCATCACGTAGCGAGCGTGGTCAAGTTGCTCGTCTAGAGAGCAAACGCCGCAAGAAACTCTCTTCTGCAGGCGTAGAACTTCTTCCCAAGGCAGATTGTGATCCGCCACGCTTCATCCGCGAATTCCGAGGTCCATCCAACGGATTGGAAGTTGGCGGAACAGTGACTTTAGAAGTCCTCAATGGCATCGCATCGGTCGACGTCATCGGATACACCAAAGGCTGTGGATTCCAGGGAGCCATGAAGCGACACGGCTTCAAAGGACAGCGAGCCACACACGGCGTCAAGAAAGTACACCGTCACATGGGTGGTACAGGTGCACTGGCTTCGAACCGCGGTGGTGGTCGTATGAAAAAAGGTAAGTCGATGCCTGGTCAGTATGGTAACGAACGTGTAACCATGCGGAACCTAAAGGTCGCTCGCATCGATGCCGACAAGAACCTGCTGCTTGTACGCGGTGGAATCCCAGGTCCAAACGGTGCCTATGTGATTGTTCGCGAAACGAACAAGGTAGGTAGCTGAGCTAAGTAACAACCCATAACTGTGCAACTTGGGAGTTGTCGGTTATCACCCCTGATAGAACAACAGCAGTTGCGATTTCGGGGACTAAAGGTCATAGATCCAAGAGTTAGAGCCAAACTTTAAAGCGGACATTGCGAGATGGTTAGCTTACCAGTATACGATCGAACGGGTGCTGAAGTTGGACGATATGAAATCGATCCTGCCCAGATAGCACCGAAGATCAGCAAGCAGTTGTTGCACGATGCAGTTGTGATGTACCTAGCCAACCGTCGCCAAGGTACAGCGAAAACTAAGCCACGTAACGAAGTGGCTGGATCAACCCGCAAGCTTTATCGCCAGAAGGGTACCGGTAACGCACGTGTAGGTTCTGCTCGAGCACCACATCGTCGCGGCGGTGGTCATGCAAAAGCGATTCGTCCACGTTCTTACTATTATCGCCTGCCCAAGAAGGCTGTTCGAGCAGCGACTCGCATGGCGATTGCTTCGAAGTTGAACGACGGCGAAGTTATAGTAATCGACCATTTGACATTAGATGCACCTAAGACCAAAGATTTCGCTTCAATCCTAAAGGCTTTGAAGATCAACGAAATGTCGACCTTGGTTGCCACTGAAGGCCACAACGCCAACGTATACCGCAGCGGCAGAAATATCCCCAACGTTACGATTTCGCCTGTAAATGACCTGAATGCTCTGGTTGTTTTACAGCCCAAGCGAATGCTGGTAACTAAGGCAGCTTTGGATTGGTTGAAGGGCCAGGCAAGCTAAACGGAGACTGAGACTGTCGTTGAGATGCAGTTACCGACAGAGGTTCACCAAAGCGGATAACTGAAACAGCATTTTTCAACGATGGAAAGAATTTGGTAGCAACCCACCAACAGAGGTTGCGGACAAGCAATAGATCGAAAAGATAGAGACCAGACAATATTGACCTCGAGCCATTCATTGAATGAGTTGGCTTGCTAGAAATGGAATCGTGACAGATGAGCGAATCAACGACCTCGACCAAGTTACCGCACCAGGTGCTGATTCGTCCGTTGGTGACCGAAAAGGGCATTCATCGGGCACAGCGTTACAATCACTACGCGTTTGAAGTTGCTGCAGATGCAACCAAGACCGACGTACGTAACGCCGTTGAGCAGCACTTCAACGTCAAAGTTGAAAAGGTTGCCATCCAGAACCGCAAAGGCAAGTCTCGTCGCTTCCGATTCCGTATGGGTGAGACTCAAGGCTGGAAGAAGGCGATCGTTAAATTGACAGAAGAACACAAGATCGATTTCTTCTAGGAAGATAGATATCGGGTTGGATTGACCTCTAGCGTGTTGCTTTTCAATACGCTGAGTCATGGTGGAAGGCCAAGAGAAAATAACGCAAGAAACCAATTCAGGTTGAATCACGATGGGAATTCGAATTTACAAACCAACGTCGGCCGGTAGACGCAACTCGTCGGTCAGCGATTTCGCTGAACTGACTAAGGGTGCTCAGCCAGAAAAGTCGTTGTTGGTTCGCGCCCGTAAGACGGGTGGCCGAAACAACCAGGGTAAGATAACTGCTCGCCATCGTGGTGGCGGACACAAGCGGATGTATCGCATTATCGATTTTCTCCGCAACAAGGATGGTGTACCAGCCAAGGTTGATTCCATTCTATACGATCCGAACCGTTCAGCACGTATTGCATTGTTGCATTACGCTGACGGAGAAAAGGCTTACGTTGTAGCACCAGACGGGCTCGTGGCTGGGGCGACGGTTGAGAATGGCGCAAATGCCGCTCCCGTTGTTGGCAACTGTATGCCGCTAAAGAATATTCCGGCCGGTACTGAAGTTTGCTGCATCGAGATGCAACCTGGTAAGGGTGCCGCTCTTTGCCGAAGTGCAGGGTCATTGGCTATTTTGATGGCACGCGAGGCAGATTGGGCTCAGTTACAATTGCCGAGTGGCGAAATTCGCCGTGTTTCCGGCCGTTGCCGAGCCACGATTGGAAAAGTCAGCAACCCGGACCACAATGCGGTTCGAATTGGTAAAGCTGGCCGTATGCGTTGGTTGGGCTGGCGTCCACACGTACGCGGTACCACGATGAACCCACACGATCACCCGCACGGTGGTGGTGAAGGTCGTACCAAGGGTGGACGTCATCCAGTGAGCCCGACGGGCAAGTGCGCCAAGGGTGGAAGTACTCGCAAACCACGAAAACCAGGTAATTCTTCGATCATTCGCCGACGCAAGTCGCGTCGTTATGGTCAGTTGAAGTTGCGATAGGCATGATTTGCGATAGGCAAGATGAGGCAGGCCGCGATTTGGTTTCGGTCTGCTCTAGAAGAGACAAATGTTGTTAGCTGTACGCCACCGAAGCTGGCCAGCTCGACAAAAAGATTATTTCAAAGATTATTTCACAGTGTGACAGTTGGAAGTTTTGAGAGTCAACCATGGGACGTTCCTCGAAGAAGGGTCCATTTGTGGATCCGAAAGTGTTTGCGAAAGTCGCCAAGCAGGCTGAGAAGGGTGACAAAGAGCCAATCAAGACCTGGGCTCGTCGATGCACCATTGTGCCTGAGTTCGTAGGCGTTACGTTCATGGTGCACAACGGCAAAACACACATGAAAGTTTTGGTTACGGAAGATATGGTCGGGCATAAGCTCGGCGAATTCGCTCCGACCCGAACCTTCAGAGGTCACGGCGGAAAAGCAAAGAAGTAGAACGATAAGTAGGTTGCTGTTGTGAAAAGTATTTCACGATGCAGCTAGAGTGATGAAGCGAGCCGATCGACGGTGAGCGACATCGGAATAAAAGTCAGAGTAACCTTTTGATAAGTGAGAGTGTGAAGGCCATGGCGTACCGTGCCTCCCACCGATTTGCCCGCATCAGTCCCCGCAAGGTAAGGCCATTGGCTGATCTTGTCCGTGGTAAGTTCGCTGATGAAGCTCTAAGCATTTTGAAGTTCCTCCCGAACCGAGGTGCACGGATGCTTGAGAAGGTCATCACAAGTGCCATTGGTAGTGCACAGGACCCTGACCAAAATCAGGGGCGATCGTTTAGCCCGGAAGAGTTGGTCGTGACCAAGGCTCTGGTTGACGGCGGACCGATGTTCAAGAGAATTCAGCCCCGAGCACGCGGCATGGCGTTTGGGATCCTGAAGCGAACCTCGCATATTTCTGTTGAGCTTACCAGCTTCGACGAAATACAGAGAAGTTAAGGCAGCAGCGAAAGCATATATAAAATTTGGACGTTTAAACCGTTTAAAGCCTAATAGCGAAGTGGTCTTATGGGACAAAAAGTCAATCCAGTAGGTTTTAGGACTGGCATTGTCGTCGGCTGGAAAAGCCGATGGTATGCGTCGAAGAAGGACTTCGGCGAGTTGCTGGTTGAAGACCATAAGGTTCGGCGGTTCATCAAGAATCATCCGGACGAGAAGAAGCGTTCTCAGTATCGAAGCGCGGGTATTGATCGCGTTGAGATCGAACGAACGCGTGATGAAGTCCGGGTTATTTTGTTTGTAGCAAGACCCGGGTTGATCATCGGTAAGAAGGGACAAGAGGTCGAGCTGTTGCAAGAAGAGTTGCAGCGGTTGATTGGACGTCGAGTCAACCTAAAGATCGAGGAAATTTCTCGGCCAGAAATTCAAGCACAACTTGTAGCGGAAGATATTGCTGGCCAACTAGCCAAGCGTGGTAGCTTCCGCCGCACGATGAAGAAGGCATTGGAACAGACCATGGATGCCGGGGCAAAGGGCATCAAGATTCAGTTAGCCGGCCGATTGGGTGGCGCTGAAATGGCACGTCGCGAAAAGGCAATCGAAGGTTCGATGCCTTTGAGCACGCTGCAAGCGAAAATTGATTATGGATTTGCCGAGGCGATGACGGCCCAAGGTCACATCGGCGTTCAGGTATGGATCAATCAGGGAACTTACGCGGGAGATTCGAACGATGGCGCTGATGCCCAAGCGGGTCAAGCATCGAAAAAGCCAAAGAGGTCGTATAAAAGGTAATGCGACCCGTGGCAACAAAGTTGTCTACGGTGACTTTGGTTTGCAAGCAACACAGGGTGGTTGGATCAACGCGACAACAATCGAAGCAGGTCGTATTGCGGCTCAGCAGTACATCCGCGGAGAAGGTCGTTTGTACATCCGAATTTTCCCAACCAAACCAGTTTCCGCTAAGCCTTTGGAAACTCGAATGGGTAAGGGTAAAGGCGAGCCAGATCGCTGGGTTGCTGTGATCAAGCCAGGTACGGTTTTGTTTGAGTTAGGTGGAGTTACGGAGCAGCAGGCTAAAATTTGCTTGGCTCGTTTGGCCAGCAAAATGCCTATTTCCGTTCGGTTCCTCCGTCGCCGGGCTGTATAGTCAGCCGGGGCTTTAGCAGGGCTGATAAGAGTAAATGCTGACAAGAGTTTACGAGAAGTTGATTAGGTACGAAGACCATGAAAGCTAGTGAAGTCCGTGAGATGAGCGACGAGCAGTTGCAGTTGACGATTAACGAGTCGTCTGCGGCTTTGTTGCGGTTGCGTATCCAATCGCAGACCGAACGTGTTAGCACGACCAGCGAAAAGCGGCAACATCGTCGTACGATCGCTCAGTGCAAGACCATTCAGCGTCAGCGCGAGTTGGCGAAAAGCGGTAAGTGAGCTTCAGCTAGGCCTGGTAAGATCCACTGGGCAGGTGAAGTCGGTTGTTAGTTGAATAAGTAATGCGATGGTAGGCAGTGCAGGAAGTATCCGCGGCTGAGAACGCAGTAAGTTGATCCAACAATATCAGAGTAGATAGTAGCATGCCAAAGAAAGTACTAGTCGGGGTGGTGATGACCGACAAGGCGTCCAAAACACGCCGTGTCGAGATTGCTCGGTTGGAGCGTCATCCGAAGTATCACAAGATCATCCGCAAGAAGACGGTTTGCCACATCCACGATGAGAACAATGAGTCGGCCGTCGGAGACGTGGTTGAATTCGAAGAATCTAGCCCGCTTTCGAAGCTGAAGCGTTGGAAGTTGGTTCGCGTTGTTGAGAAGAGTCGAGCAGTGGACTTGGCAGCATTGCGAGCAGCTAGACGAGCTGGCGGCACCGAACAACAGGACACACTGGCTGGCTTAGGTGGAGCGGGCGAGTAGTTGTCCGCGTGATGCCTAAGAGGCTTCAAGTTTACGGTAGAGAAGATCGCTTCTCGGTTTTGTGCGAAGATGATGCGGTGAAGAGGTTGAGGCGGAAGTCAAATTCGACTTGGAATCGTAGCTTCCTCAAGGTGCATCGAGTAACGAAACATTAGAGTGGGCAGCGAGAACGAAGACGGCGTATCGGACTAGAGTTCACAAACGATCTGGGGAAATAGGTTAGAGCGGTAGATCTCCAAGCGAGGTTAGGCTCACCACCCCATAAACACGAGAGTAAGTTGGGCGATGATTCAACAAGAAACCAGACTGGCTGTCGCGGACAATACAGGGGCCCGCGAAGTGATGTGCATCAAGGTACTGGGGGGCAGCCGACGCCGCTTCGCACGAATTGGCGACGTCATTGTCTGCAGTGTGAAGAGCGTCATTCCTGGTAGTGAAATCAAGAAGAAGGCTGTGGTTCGAGCAGTTATTGTTCGCACCAAGACGCAGATACGTCGAGCCGACGGTAGTTACATTAAGTTTGACAGCAACGCTGTGGTATTGATCGACAAAGATCTTAATCCACGTGGCACTCGTATCTTTGGTGCGGTTGCCCGCGAATTGCGAGAACGAAATTTTATGAAGATCGTGAGCCTTGCGAGCGAGGTGGTGTAAGCGATGTTGATTCGAGTTGAAGACACAGTAGTGGTGTTGGCCGGCGACGACAAAGGTCGCCAAGCGAAGGTTTTGAAGGTTGACCGTGAAAACGGCAAGGTTCTCGTCGAAGGCGTCAATCGTGTTTACAAGCACGTTCGCAAGAGCCAGAAGAACCCACAGGGAGGTCGCTTATCGAAAGAGATGGCGATCGACATTTCCAATGTTGCTCTGGTTGACCCGAACACCGGTAAGCCGACGCGAGTTGGCGTACGCATGCTTCCCGACGGCAGCAAAGAACGCTACAGCAAGAAGAGCGGAACATCGTTGGGCAAGATTGCTCCTCCACGTTCCAAGAAGAAATAGTAAGTACAGAATAACCGACAGCACATAGAGTTTGGGTGATTGTTATGGCACCGCGGATGCAAGAGAAGTACGAGAAAGAGATTCGCAAGGTTTTGGCCGAGCGATTGGGTGAAGCCAATCCTATGGCGTTGCCACGTATCGCCAAGATCGTGGTGAACATGGGCGTTGGCGAGGCTGTACAAGACAAGAAGGTTTTGGACACCGCATCGGACGCTATGTCTGACATCAGCGGCCAGAAGCCAATCATCACTCGCTCGCGTAAGGCGATCGCAGGATTCAAACTGCGAGAAGACCTGCCGATCGGCTGCAAAGTGACGCTGCGTCGCGAAAGAATGTATGAGTTTTTAGATCGTCTGATCTCCGTAGTTCTGCCACGAGTTCGCGACTTTCGCGGGATCAGCCGAACTGCTTTCGACGGTAAGGGCAATTACAGCTTGGGACTGCAGGAACAGTTAGTGTTTCCTGAGTTGAACCCAGATAAGTATACACGACCTCAGGGGATGAACATCACGATCGTTACAACGGCGAAGAATAACGAAGATGCGTTTTTGCTGTTGGAACTTTTCGGTATGCCATTCCGTGCTGCTCGTACCAAGAAGACTGGTGCAGCTTAGGTTGGTATGGAATTCGGCGATCTGATGGCGGTTCTCACCGTCATGAGAGAATAGTTTTCCAGTAAATGATTAGAGAGTGTGTTTTGTGTTTCGTTTAGTCACTAGTAACAGGTCCAGGTCCTGTGGCAAGCAAAAGTAAGATCGCGAAAGCGAATCGAGATCCAAAGTTTTCCACGCGGCGTGAAAGCCGCTGCAAATTATGCGGTCGCCCCAGAGCGGTATACCGCAAATTTGGGTTGTGTCGTATTTGTTTTCGTAAAATGGCCGACCAAGGCCTTATTCCTGGCGTTCGAAAATCTAGTTGGTAACAGGGGGCTACTGCGATCATGTTGACGGATCCTATTGCCGACATGCTAACTCGCATACGAAACGCTGTTCGAGTAGAACGCCCGTATGTTGATGTTCCCATGTCGCGAGTCAAGCTCGGAGTTGCCGAGGTATTGAAGCGAGAAGGTTACGTTTGGGACGTAAAGGAAGTCGATTCGGAGGCTCACAAAGCAATCCGTATCGAACTGAAATACGGTCCGAACGGCGAAAGAGTCATTCAGGAAATTCATCGAGTCAGTAAGCCTGGCCGTCGGATCTATGCGAAGTCGCAAGATCTACGTCCGGTGCTCAATGGCTTGGGAATATCCATTATCAGCACCAGTCATGGTGTTATTAGCGATCGCGAAGCCCGTCGCCAAAATCTTGGTGGCGAAGTGCTTTGCGAAGTTTGCTAGTAGACGTTTGGCAAGGTGCGGATTCACTGAGAACGATTTTTCTGGCAGAGCGATTGTTCTGTGTGTGGAAGTCCGGATCAGTGACAGAAGTGTTTTTATAAATTGGTAAGGTTTCTCGGGTCTGGCTGAGACGTTGGTCACAAATGCGACCAACATCGATGTGGTAGTTTCTCTACTGCGTTGGGTGAAGGCCACCCGGATCATCACTTTGTTGGGATAGAAAGCCATGTCGCGAATCGGGAAGAAACCGGTCGCCGTTTTGGACGGAGTAAAGGTTTCGGTTGCAGATCGAACCATTACCGTCGAGGGGCCCAAGGGAAAGCTCCAGTTCACACATCGACCAGAAGTAAGCGTAGCCGTCAGTGACGATGGCAAGAGTTTTACTGTCACTGCGAACGATGGCGAGCGTGAGACGCGTGCACTGCATGGATTGACCCGTGCTTTGGTCAATAACATGATTTTCGGTGTGAAGAACGGCTACGAGAAGCGATTAGAAGTCGTAGGTGTGGGTTATTTGGCCGCGATCCAAGGAAAAACCTTGCAGCTTCGCGTTGGTTTTGCCAACGAGTTGCAACAGCCAATTCCGCCGGATTTGGAAGTCAGCTGCCCTGACCAAACTCACATTGTGATTAAGGGTTGCGACAAGCAGCGAGTCGGTCAATTCGCCGCTCAAGTTCGTGCCTTGCGTAAGCCAGAACCTTACAAGGGTAAAGGTATTCGCTATCAAGGCGAGTACGTTAAGATCAAGGCTGGTAAGTCAGCCACCTAATGTCGGCTGGTGGGTGGTGGCAGGTCATACCCTGTCGCCTTCAACTGCGTTGGATGATATTTTTTCGGAATCAATGTTTTCTGGGTTAGTGACGTGGATAACAGGGAAATTGTCAATAAACAGCGGATTCGTCGTCGCTTTCGCGTGCGTAAGTCAATCCGCGGTACGGCGGACAGACCTCGGCTATGCGTCCAGCGTACTTTGAAGCATTTCGGATGCCAGGTCATTAATGACGAAGCGGGCCGGACCTTAGTTGCGGCAACAACTCGAGATAAGGACGTCCGGGGCAAGATCACCTACGGTGGCAATGCCAAGGCGGCTGCTGAACTCGGTAAAATCATTGCTGAGAAGGCGATTAAGGCTGGGATTAAGCAGGTTAAGTTCGATCGAGGTACCTCACAGTATCACGGTCGTGTAGCTGCTTTTGCCAACGCTGCTCGCGAAGCTGGTTTGGAATTCTAAACCTGCCGGGCTGATAGGGTGAACTGAGTTGCAATAGGCGGAAGCCAATTGCAAGCGTGAGACAAAACAAAAAGTAGATAGGTTGCGATTTGTGAAAATCGAAATTCTGTCTGAGTAGATCGGTGGGGAGTTACGAGATGCGAACTTCGCCTCCTGGAATATATGAGCATCAATACGCCAAGTTTTAGAGCGATAACTGTTTCGATTGATGGGGAGAATACAACGTGGCATCGGTGAATGAAGGCATGCCCGGCGATATGATTGACCGCACCCTGCGTATCAAACGCTGCGCTGCGGTTGTGAAGGGTGGTCGTCGATTCAGTTTTGCAGCCTTGGTTGTCGTCGGTGATGGACGAGGCAAGGTAGGCTACGGCTACGGCAAAGCCAATGAAGTACCGCCTAGCGTATCCAAGGCACAAAAAGCGGCTAGCAGAGACATGATTCAGGTACCAATCGTCGGCGGATCTATTCCTCACGCCGTTTGGGGAACCTACGGAGCGGCTAAGGTATTATTGATGCCAGCCAACCCAGGTACCGGTATTATTGCTGGGCAGGCTGTTCGTGCCGTTTGTGAAGCAGCCGGCATACACGATATTTTGACCAAGAGTTTCCGTTCAAACAATCCTACGGTGTTAGTGAAGGCAACGTTCGATGCGTTGCAGAAATTGCGTACCGTACAGACCGTTGAAGCATTGCGTGGAGTGAGTTTGTCATGAACCTGAATGAAGTAAATACCGACGTAGAGACCAACCGTGGTCGGAAGCGAATCGGCCGAGGTTTGGGTTCTGGCTGGGGTAAAACTGCTGGCAAGGGCCATAAGGGCCACAAGTCACGTAGCGGTTACTGGCGCAAACCAACCTTCCAAGGTGGTATGATGCCAATGGTTCGCCGAATTCCAAAGCGAGGTTTCTTCAACAAGTTTGCTGTTGATGTTTTCGCTGTTAACGTAGGTGACCTCGACCCATTATTTGAAGCTGGCACCGAGATCACTCCAGAATTGTTACAGCAGACAGGCATCATCAAGTGCCGGTTTGACGAACTCAAAATTCTCGGTGATGGCGAAGTCTCCAAGAAGTTCAAGTTGGTTGCACATCGCGTCAGCGATACCGCTAAGCAAAAGATTGAAGCTGCTGGTGGTTCGGTAACCATTGTTAAGGCAAAGCTGACTCCTAAAGAGCGCGTTGCAGCCAAAGCAGCGAACAAGTAAAGATTGACCACAACGACTGCTTCGGTATCGGACCGAAGCAGTTTTGAGTGAAACGAGTGTTTCACAAGCAGTTTGGTGGGATTCTAAATTGCTCAGATGATATCAGGCAGGAGCGGATGTGATGTTGGAAAAGCTCCGAATCATTTTCACGATACCAGAACTGCGTCAGAAGATTTTCCTGACGCTGTTTTTGCTACTGGTGTATCGTATTGGATACCACGTTCGATTGCCGATGGTGCGTGGCGATTTGAGCGATAGCGCTGGAACCGACTTCGGGTCGTTTCTAGAAAAGGTATCCGTGTTTGCAGCGACCGACTTGCGTCAGGTTACCATTTTCGGATTGGGCATCATGCCCTACATTTCCGCTTCGATTATCTTTCAATTATTAGGCAGCGTTTGGCCTCCCATTGAAGCTTTGAGAAAAGAAGGCGAGGCGGGCCGCAAGAAGATTAACGAGTACACTCGGTATGTGACCGTGTTGCTGTGCATTATACAAAGCTGGGTTTACCTGCGATTCGTGGTTATGAGCGGTGCGGGTAGCGAGCGTTTGATCTCGGAAGAGTTTCTGGCTAGCGGTAGTAGTGATACGCTCTACTGGGGTTGGCAGATCTGTGCGGTCATGATTATGACCACAGGCACCATCTTCTTGATGTGGTTAGGTGAACAGATCGACGAATACGGTATCGGTAACGGTATCAGCTTGTTGATTATGGCGGGTATTCTTGCCCAAATGCCGAAAGCGATGTTGGATTTATCCAGCAATATGAAACCGGAATTAGTTGGACTAAGTTCTGGCGAAATTGGGATCGATACGCTGATCATTTTGGCATTCTTGTTCGTAGCTGTTGTCGCTGGGGTAGTGTTCATCACGTTAGGGCAACGACGTATCCCGACCCAGAGTGCCAAACATGTACGCGGTCGACGTGTTTACGGTGGAACGAAGCAATACTTGCCACTCCGCCTCAATCAGTCAGGTGTGATGCCGATCATTTTCGCCAGCTCGTTGCTGATGATCCCAAGCTTGCTGTTTGGCTCCCTAGCGGGCTGGACTGCCAGCGGTGGTGGCATCTGGGAATCTGTTGGACAAGCCTTCAGCCAGTTGAGCGATATGCTCGGTAGTGGTACTTCGCTGACCTACAACATCCTGTACATCTTATTAATCTTCTTTTTCTGCTATTTCTGGACTTCCGTCAGTTTCAACCCCAAGGAAATATCAGAGAACTTACGTGACAGCGGCACATTCATCCCGGGCTACCGTCCAGGCAAGAGGACAGCTGATTACTTAGAGAAGGTGATGTCCCGAATCACCTATGTTGGCGCCGCGTTCTTAGCATTGGTAGCAATCGTTCCAACGATAGTTTCTGAGTCGATGGGAGTTAATTTCTCCGTCGCCTCGTTCTATGGTGGAACCGGTTTGTTGATCGCAGTTAGCGTTGCGTTCGACTTGATACAGAAAATTGATAACCACTTGTTAATGAGAAACTATAAGGGTCTGCTGGAGCAGTAAACAAATTTGAATTTCGGTTGGCAAGGGTCCAACGGTGTCGGCTTCTGGCAGGTAGCTTGAAGCGATGGTACCGCAGACCCTTGCGGCATTGTCGGTGAAAGGCCTGACGCCATGCGTATCGTGTTTATTGGCCCGCCAGGCGCAGGCAAAGGAACGCAGTGCAAAAGATTGGTAGAGTTCCTAGGAATTCCCCATCTATCAACCGGCGAAATGCTGCGGCAGGTGAAAAGACAAGATACTGCGTTGGGACGTTGGATTGCTTCCTATCTGGATGCTGGCCAACTTGCTCCCGATCACTTGGTGATGCGAATTGTGGCTCACCGATTGACCAAGGCAGATTGTAAGGAAGGCTGTTTATTCGATGGCTTTCCCAGGAATGTGGCGCAAGCCGAACTTCTAAATGATCATTTGAAGTCGGTTGGTACCCAATTGGATTTGGTTTTGGATTTAGGGGTGATAGAAGAAGAGCTGATCGAGCGTCTCCTTCGCCGCGCCAAGATCGAGTCTCGCATGGACGATAATTACGAAACCATCAAGGCACGGCTGAAAGTGTTTTACACACAAACAGCCCCGTTGCTGGAGTACTACCGAAACCTGGGGCTGCTTGTTCAGGTGGATGGAATGCAGGGTCCGGATCAAGTGTTCGGGCAAATTAAGCAGGCTGTGCTGGCTAGAATGTCAGAACGGCTGGAAAAACGACCGTAGGTAGCTTTCGCACCTTGCCAGAAGTTGCCGGGTAGCGATAGAATCCGAGATTTACCGTTTATTGTCAGGAGACGGCGCGATGCCGCGTTTGTTGGGTGTTGATATTCCGAACGAAAAGAAGGTTTGCGTTTCGCTAACCTATCTTTATGGCGTAGGCCCTTTTGTGGCTCGTGAGTTGTGCGAACGAACGGGTGTTGATCCCGAGAAGCGAGCTCGTGAGTTGGATGAAGACGAGTTGAGCCGTTTGTCGACTTTGCTGGAACGCGACTTCACGGTCGAAGGTCCTCTGCGTCGTCAGATTGGTCAGTCGATTCATCGCCTGAAAGAAATCAAGTGCTACCGTGGTTTTCGCCATCGCTTGAGCTTGCCTTGCCGCGGCCAACGAACCAAGACCAACGCACGTACCCGCAAGGGTCCGCGCAAGACGGTTGCCGGTAAGAAGGGTGTTAAGGACTTGCGTTAATCTGGGGATGTTGGATTTGGCAGGTCAATACATGGAAGCATGTGTTGCTGGCTGAGTCCTAAGCCGGAAGGATCGACGTCGAGTTCAGACAACTTCCAAGCGAGTGATAAATCCATTGGCTAGGAAGATTGAAGGTTAGACAGAACAACATATCTAGCGTACCTCATCGTGCGGTAATCGCATGATTTAGCGGATGAAAAAGTAGCTAGTGAAATAAGGTCGTTGGCGTAATGCCTGGGATGATGAGAAAACCTCTCCTCCTCCAGTAATGCTCCAGCGGACAAAAGCTTGACATACTGCCTCAGAGCAGGGTCTCGCTAAAGTAATTGGGTTTAAAAGCGGTTTAGAAGCTTAGAATAGTATTTGAGAGACGGAATTGTGACCAAGGTCAACAAGCGACGAAAAGCTCGACGTAACGTCACCGTAGCGGTGGCTCATATTAAGGCCACTTTCAACAACACCACGGTGACCATCACGGACACCAAGGGTGACACTTTGTGTTGGGCCAGTGCAGGAACCTGTGGTTTCAAGGGTTCCCGCAAAAGTACACCATTCGCCGGCCAGGTTGCTGCACAGCAGGCTGCCGAAAAGGCTGCGAAGTGCGGTGTCAAAGAAATTGAAGTACGAGTCAAGGGGCCAGGCTCCGGTCGTGAAAGTGCGATTACCGCACTTCAGACTGCTGGCATGACCGTTAAGCAGATTGAAGACGTAACTCCGATTCCTCATAACGGCTGCCGACCTCGTAAGCGCCGTCGCGTGTAACGGAATTAGCAGCGAAGGTAATGGTGCCCAATGCTGCACCATGCCTGAGTGGGTTTCGGTTTTGTTAATAGGCAAATCAATTTTTCCTCGTGAATTGAGGTTTAGTTTCCATGCATATTCGATGGCGCGGCTTGGAACTTCCAAGTGTCGTGAACTGCGAGAAGGAAACACTAACCAGCACTTATGGCAAGTTTTATGCTGAGCCATTTGAGCGTGGTTTTGGGGTTACTATCGGCAATAGCTTGCGTCGTGTTCTTCTTTCCAGCTTGGAAGGAAGTGCTGTGACTCAAATCAAGGTTCGTGGAGCGCAACACGAGTTCTCAACCTTGGATGGTGTGCTAGAAGATTTGACAGAGATCGTTCTCAACGTCAAAGCCTTGGTCGTTAAAAACCATAGCGATTCGACCCGGGTCATCACGGTGGAGAAGAACACCGCAGGTGTTATTACCGGTGCCGACGTTGAAACAGATGCCGATGTGGAGATCATCAACAAGGATCATGTACTGGCGACGCTGACTTCGGACGTCCCCTTTATGATGGAAATGGTTGTAGAGAATGGACGCGGTTACGTCCCTTCAACCGAGCACAGCACTGGCGATCATGAAATCGGTATCATCCCAGTTGACGCGGTGTTTTCGCCAGTCACTCGAGTACGATACTTGGTGGAAGAAACTCGCGTGGGTCAGAAGACCAACTACGATCGTCTAGCTCTAGAAATCTGGACCGATGGTTCTCTTCATCCAGAAATGGCTCTCGTCGAAGCGGGCAAGATTCTTCGCAAGCACATCAATCCATTCGTCCAATACACGGAACTCGGAAAACAGGTTCACGCTGTTGCACGAGGTGGACCAGGGTCCGCTGAAGCACACCTGGAGTCGAAACTGAACACTCCAGTCACTGAACTACGTTTGTCCGTCCGAGCAGGTAACTGCTTGGAGTCTGAAGGCATTCGTACTCTGCGCGACTTAGTGCAGCGTACAGAAGACCAACTGCTGGAAGTGCGGAACTTCGGCGAAACTACATTGAATGAAGTCCGTGAGAAGCTGGCCAATTTGGGTTTGCACCTAGGAATGCGAATCCCATCCAGCTCGGGTCTTAGATAAATAACTTTAGGTTCAGCCGATTTACGATCGGCAAAGAACATTTTTTGGGAACGGTAGATCGATGAGACATCGAAGACGCGGAAGAGTACTGGGACGTAGCCCTAGCCATCGCCGGGCATTGTATCGCAACATGGCAAGCGCCATCTTTTTGACTGAGCGCGAAACGAGTGACCTCGATACCAATGCACCAAAGGTTAAAGGACGTATTATAACGACTTTGCCAAAGGCTAAGGAAATCCGTCCTCTAGTCGAGAAGTGCATTACGCTTGGCAAAAAAGGCTACGCTGCTCAGCAGGCTGCAGCCGAATTCGGCACAACGGCCGAAAGAAACAGCGACGCTTGGAAGAAGTGGCGCGAGAGCGAGCAGTACAAGAAATGGAATGCAGCCATGTCCCCAGCGATTGCCGCTCGACGTCGCGCGTTGCAATTGCTCGGTGACAAGCAAGCTGTCAAGATCTTGTTCGACACCGTGGCACCACGATTCATGGATCGCCCTGGTGGATACACTCGTATCATGCGATTAGCCAAGCCACGCTTGGGTGACGCTGGTACTCGCGCGATCCTGGAATTCGTCGGTCAAAACGATCGAGTGTCCCAGAAGAGCCAGAAGCCTAAGTTCAGCGAAGGTGCTGCTGAGTAATACGACTGACCTGCGTTAGGAGAACTAGGTCTCAGGTTGGAGTTTCCACTCCCGATTGGGTTGGTGGTCTTCGGGATGAGAATGCCAGCGGCCTGGTGAAGTTTGCTTCCGTCTGGTTGGTAGAACGAGTTTTCCATAGCAAGTTGGTTATAGATTTACACTTGAAAGCCGTGGTGTTGAGCCACGGCTTTTTTGTTTGCTCCGATCCCCCGAAGAAGTCGTACACATTCTTTCCGGGATGAAGGAATTATGAAAAAGTTTCGAGAATTCTGCGCGTTAGTGACGCACATATGCGCCAACTCCGAAGCTTTTGCCAGATCACGATTTAGGTCGAAAGCGACAGAAATTGATTTCGAGGCCCTCAAAATCGACCGTGAACGGAAACCCAAGTCTCATCAGATCTTGCGACTCGGTTTCCACATTATTTGACACTTCGCTCGAATTCAGTAAACTCGCCTCCACGCAACATCTAGTACCCCGAATTCATCTAGACCACTACCCGTAGTATGGTTTCTAATATAGGAACGGGGATGCAGATAGGAATCTTTATCTAGCCACGGTATGGCTTTTGAGCCCCATTTGACCTTGCTGTGGCTTTACGCACGACTGAAACAAACGCTTGCGTACACACGACGTTAGTACAGAAAACACTCTTGTTCAGTAAACGCTTTTCTAGTGAAGGAGTCGACGAGGATGGCAACTATTGAGGTAAATCGTGGAAAGGTGTTGGAGACTGGTGCAGCAGCTTCAACAGGACTCCGTGGCAACCGCGCTGGCTTGAAAATCAACCCAACGTTTTGTCCACGAGATGTCACCGATCCATTTTCCACGGTGGAATGGGAAGTTCGCAAGGCTGCTATCAAAGACGAGTCGGGCAAGGCTCTCTTTGAGCAAACCGATTGCGAGATCCCGAAGTCTTGGTCCCAGCTGGCTACAAACGTGGTTGTCAGCAAGTATTTTTACGGGGAACCAGGTACCGAACAGCGCGAGAAGAGCGTCAAGCAATTGATCCATCGCGTCACCCGCACCATCACGGATTGGGGTCTAGGCGATGGCTATTTCGACTCCGCAGAAGACGCAGAGACCTTTTATCGTGAACTGAGCTGGCTTTGCTTGCATCAGTTTGGTTCGTTCAATTCGCCAGTCTGGTTCAATGTCGGCTTGTTCCATCAGTACGGCGTAACGGGTGCTAAATGCAACTGGCATTTTGATCGCGAGTTGGGCGAAGTTAACCAGCCAGAAAACCCTTATGAATTCCCTCAAGCTTCGGCATGCTTTATCCAGAGCGTCGAAGACAACATGGAAGACATCATGCGACTGGCCACCAGCGAAGCGATGCTCTTCAAGTTTGGTTCGGGTACGGGTACCGACCTCTCCACCATTCGTTCCAGTCGCGAAAAGCTCTCTGGCGGTGGCAGGCCGAGCGGCCCGCTGTCGTTTATGCGAGTCTACGATCAGATCGCTGCCGTTGTGAAGAGTGGTGGCAAGACACGCCGAGCAGCCAAAATGCAGTCGCTGAAAGTTTGGCATCCAGACATCATGGAATTCATCGAATGCA
>JAUMAI010000381.1:0-14463 GCA_032116775.1 Pirellula sp.
AATAGCTTAAGCCTGAGAGCTTCCTGCGCCACCCAAAAAAAAATCCTTGCCTAAGGGCTCCCCTCGCCCCCGGCGTTTTTGCGCAGCAAAAATCGCCAGGGGGAGAGGGGCTGGGGGTGAGGGGGAATCAGCGCCGCTTTGCAATCAAGCTCTCAGTCGAGCTTAGGCCCCTCACCCCGGCCGCTCTCCCCAAAGAGCTCTGCGCTACGCTTGTTCTCTTTGAGGAGAGGGAAAACTGAATACCTCCTGCCTCTATCTAAGTGCTCCCCTCGCCCCCGACGTTTTTGCGCCGCAAAAATACAGGGGGAAAGGGTAAAAGAAGCGGTAAGTTAGGAGCCCTAAGAACCACGCTTACCGGTAACGTTTGTTTGATAGCGTCTCTCAGCCAAATTGATATTGCAGCAACCGCCCCAACTTTGCTATCTGAAGCAAAAGATAGATAGTAAGTCGTGGCTTTTTAGATGTCGTTTGCTATTTGGAGCGGACCAAGGTTTGATTTTTCCAGCCTTGAAAAATCATTTATTGCAACGCTATGCATGCTGGCTCTTAGCTGTAATCCAATTCAGCCTAGGCTGCCGGATTTCCACGCCCGTATTTGTTTGGACTACTCCACGCTCCAACACCTCACCTCAACTTGCGATTGCAATTGGGCATATCGAGGGTAAGCCAGAAACGGCAAAAGATTTTGAACGGCTTTTTGCAGAACAGCGTCCCTCAAACCTGGGATCGATTGCCGTTGTAAGTTCGGAGGAATTGGTTGCTGTAAATCCGGTCCAATTGGCCTCCACAGCTCCCCCTCTGGCAAAACAGGGAGAAATTGGAGCCATTCAGGCAGCCCGCCAAGCTGGCACAGACTACGTCCTCATGGGCGAGACTGTTCGTGATGAGTTGGAAATTGAAACCCCAGGCAGCAATCTTCCCCCTGAGATTCAAGCGATAACCAATCAATCGCTGAACGCCGCTCCTATCACAGCCCGCCGACCGGAACATCTCACTATTGCTTGGAGGGCTATCGACACGCAGACACGAGAAACAATCGCTAATTTTTCCACCAGCATGGATCGACACCAAGCGGATAACACTTATCCAGAACTGGTATGGCAATATCCGAATCCTCGTGACCGGGTCATTGCGGCCAACGCGCGAGAAGCCTGGAAATCGATTGGACCACATGTGGTGCAAGACAAAGCTAAGCTCGCTGTCTCCTGGGGAGCACCAGGCTCTGCCGAGATCCGAAAAGGTGTCGTTTATGCAAAGGCAGGAAGATGGCTCGAGGCGGAACAGCAATGGCAAAGCGTCGTCGAAAAATATCCGAGGCATCACAAAGGTTGGCATAACCTAGCCTATGCTGCGGCAGCCCGCGAAGATTTTCAAGAAGCCAAAAGATGCATCAAAATGGCCCTCGAATTGAGCGACAACTCCCACTACACGCAAACCTTTCGCTGGATTGAACTGCGCCAACGCGATTACCATGCAGCGTTCAACCTTCCTGAGCCTCCGGAAGGCTGGGCCTTTCCTGCACCACAAACAGCAAACTCGATTGCCGTAGATCAAGTGAGCCCGATCGACCTGGACTCTGAACCCTGGTACCGTCTCATCCCTGGTTATAAACCTCCTGAGTGGACATGGTACGCCTGGCTAACCCAGCCTTTGGCTCTCTGATTCTGCATTGTCAGAGAGCACGTCAATTCGCCCCTTTGCGACTTCATTCGGTTGACTTTTAACTGATGCTTTTAGCTGTGAATGCTAGATTGTCACCTTAAAGCCTGGGCTTCGAAAGTTAACAGAGCCAGCCGCGGTCATGGGCTATACAGCGTCGTCGGAGGCTGAACTGACCTCCGGGGCTGACAGGTGCCATAACACATCGATTCCCCCCATCTCTTAAACACTTGTCTACTTCTGCCTAACTGGAAACAGCAGGCGATGCCTTTTGGTTTGGTAGATTTACTTTCCCGGGCAACCTCAGTTTTGGCCAATAGAGAAGAGCAAATATGCCGATTCTGACGCTCTCGCAGCGAAGAACCGATGAATTACTCAAGGGACCACCCTTTTGCGGAGTATGCGGGGAGAATATCCTAGAGAGGATTGCTGGACGGATCTTCCCCGAGATAGTGAACTAGTGATAGTGAACTAGTTACTCAACGTTAGCGTAGCGTTCCCAAGGGAAGTGAGCTCGATTAACCAGCACTTACTTTTCCGCTTTTCTCGAAATGGTTCGCCCCATGCACACTGTGGAATCGATGCTTCCTTCGTTAGGAATTTTAGGTGCCTCGGAATTCTGGGTTACAAAATGGGTTACGCCACTTTGGTTGCTCGGCACGGGTGTCGCTGCTGGACTTATTTTACTGGCAATCTCAGTTGCCATTCTCCGTGGCTTGAGCTTTATTCCTCTCTTTGATTTGCTTCAGAAAAATCGCAAAGCAGCCCACGTAGTTGCGTTGCTGATAGCGGTCGCATTAGGTGGAAGTTTATTTGTATTAGGCTGCCCACTGTTTGCGGACCAAACGCAAGTTATCGAAATGCAGAAGAACGAGACAAGTGGATATAGTCAGGCATTGAGTCCAAATAAAGAACAGGTGATGTATGGCCTGGCCATTACCTTATTGGCAGTCGTGATCTCATGGGGCCTAATATTTGGGTCGATGCCCAAACACACAAAAGAGTTATTTGGTTATCTGACCGACGGAATCTCGAGTTACTTCCTAATTTGGTGCGGCGTATGGATTTTGATTGCTGCTGGCACAACTCCGCTAGTTGACGATCCAGTTGCCACCCTGAAAGCTACCCCCAAAGTATTTAACAGCGGTATTGAGAAACAACCTGTCGTCGTTGAGTCCTCTGAAAAGGATGAAAAGGGTAACGACAAGCTCCAACTGGCGGATGAACTCGCTTTCAATCCTTCGCTGCTTTATCGCATTCAGATAACCACCGACAAACCGATCTTGATTGCCGACGAAGAAACGGCTGATAAGTTTGAAATGCCGCCACTCCGAGTGGAACCAGGACAGGTTGTAGATTGGGTTCGCGGCAATGGTGAGACACCTCCTTTTTCCCTCGAACCCGGCGCAGGGATCTACCTTTTGAATCTTGATAAGACCCCAGCTAATGTACTATTCACGTTGAGTACGATTCCGCCGATTCCCGAAACGCGAATGATTCCGATCACAGCATTTGCCATTTTCTTCCTCGGCTTCGCTATGATCGCTCAAAATGCAGTTGCTCCAAAGCTTTCTGCTGTCGCACTGGCAACTGCTAAATCGGAATTGGCCCAGCCTCTGTTCTTAGTTCTGCTGTTTTTGGGAATAGTAGCCATCGTCACGTTTGTATTTTTACCGTTTTACACTTTAGGCGAAGACACCAAGTCGCTTAAAGAGTGCGGCATCACGGTGATATTGGTTTTGGCAATCTTCCAAGGTGTCTGGGCTGCGAGCGGTTCGGTGTCAGATGAAATTGAAGGCCGTACAGCTCTAACCGTACTGAGCAAGCCGATTCAAAGGCGCTCTTTTGTAATCGGTAAATTCCTCGGAATTTTCTGGGTTTTGCTGCTAATGTTCGCCATCTTAGGAAGCTTTGAGCTGATTTCCGTCAGTTACAAACCTCTTTTTGAAGCGCGTGAAACATCCGAAGGCGTACCATCTTGGCAAGGATGTTTTCTGGAAGTCTCACGTACAATTCCGGGGTTGGTTATGGCATTGATGCAAGCTACCATCCTGAGCGCCATAAGCGTGGCGGTTTCAACCCGTCTACCTCAACTGGCAAACTTTGCAGTCTGTTTTGGCATCTATTTGGTGGGGAACTTAACTCCAACCTTGGTAGGAAGTTCAGACCAGCAATTTGAAATCGTACGCTTCGTGGCTCAGCTTATTGCGGTTGTGATACCCATCTTGGATCACTTCAACATGCAAGCAGCGATCGACGCAAACAATGCAATTCCTTATTCACTCTTGTGCGGCAACTTGGTGTATACAGGCTTGTATGTGGCCCTGGCCATGTTCATAGCTTTACTGTTCTTTGAGGATCGCGATCTCGCGTAGTCCTCAAGACGCTCCAGGTCGGAAGTCATAACAACTTAGCAGTTGCCTTGACACTTTCGATATAAGCAGTTCAAGAGAAGTTGCAGCCCTGTTTGCGACTAACAACTTGAACGTTATAGCGGAGGTGTGCAGGTGGCTAAATCAGATCCCTTAAAACGACTAATTGCGAAACTAAGCTTACGGGGATCTCGCTTTCCACTCCTAATCGTGGGAACTCTGTCGGCTCTGTTTCCACCTGCGCTACTGTTGATACTCGGCTTCTTTATAGAAGTTATTAGCCGTAAACATGGCTTGCAGGATTCTGGAGCTTCACTGTCGCTGGGGCCCTATCTAAATGTTTCGCAACGATACATTGGATCCTTTAACGATTTGCAAATCGTCCTTGGTCTCGTAGCGGGTGGCGTAGTCTTAGCCGTAGCCTACGCGCTGCTGCTGTCACTTTACTACCGCTTAGCTTATCGCTTTGCAGTCGATGCAGCCGTAAGATGCTATGAACAGGCAGCTTTGAAAAACGAAGAGCTAGCGATCAGTCGTGGCGTCTCTGGCCAAAACCTGTCGCTGTTGAAATGGTTTGAAAGTCACATCCCATCAATTCGCACCAGCCTCTTTGCCTGGGAAAAAGCGTGGCCACGATTGATGGTCCAAGCAATTCTGTTTCTAGCTATCGCCGCGTTGATGAACTTCTGGGTAACCGCGGTAGCACTTATTTCTCTATTGTTGTTAGGGCAGTTTTTAAGTTGGCTGTCTCACCGACAAAAAGCAAATGTTCCGCTGTTATTCGAGAAGGTCTGGCAACATGAACAACGCTTGGCGGAAGTGTGCCGCAATATTGCTTTACTTTCTACTGTTCGCTCGAAGTCCGCAGCCTACACGTTGATGCAAGAGGAAGTTCGCCAATTTCGTTCTGTCGCAACGGCGTTAGCCGTCTCGCAGTCTTGGCGTACGCCGCTAATGATATTCTGTACCGCAATCGTTATTGGCGTTTTTTGTTTGGTCCTGGGAATTCAATTAATTGAT
This sequence comes from Pirellula sp., assembly GCA_032116775.1. Classification (GTDB taxonomy): domain Bacteria; phylum Planctomycetota; class Planctomycetia; order Pirellulales; family Pirellulaceae; genus JAFLCP01. Next base: position 5,052 of record JAUMAI010000381.1, read on the forward strand.
CGCCAACCAGAATTTGATTTGGCCGCCGCTCTAACTTTAGGCCTTGCGGTTTGTGGAGTCGCATTTTCCTTATCTCGCTTGGTCCGCCAGCGCTCAACATTACCGCAAGCCAGAAATGCGGCTCAAGAAATTTTAACCTTTCTTGATACACCAGTACCGGTACCATTAACTAATGGAACACAGCACCAAAGTCCACTCACCCTTAAAAATCGCATCCTTATCGAACATGTAACTTTAGAAGATAGCACCGGCCGCCGCCTGCTGCAGGACGTCTCCTTAGAACTTGTGCCTAAGAAAGTGGTGGCTATCGTCTCTAGCCGTGCCGTTGAGTCCAAAACGTTAGCCGAATTACTCCTTGGGTTTGGCAGGCCCTTGAGCGGACGCATGCTATTCGACGAAAGCTTAGTAACAGATATTGACCCTGAGGAATTTCCCCAAAAATGCATTTGGGTGTCGGCGACAGGCCCTCTGTTACATGGAACTATTGAGGAGAATCTACGCTCGAGCCACAAGCAAACAGACATGGTCGATCTTACCGATGCGGTTCGAATGGTTAATGCCTACGATGCAATACAGCAATACGAGAATGGCCTGTCGACAATCGTATCCTCCGACGATGAAAGACTCAGCGCAGATCTGCGCTACAGACTCGGGCTAGCCAGAGCCTTGTTGAAATCACCTGCCTTGGTTGTCGCCGAGGAACCGGACGAACCTGTCTCATCCGACATCGAAAGCGAATCGACGGATGCGATTCGCAATCTCGCTGCCGCAGGACCGCTGGTACTTGTCCTACCCAAGCGATTATCAACGTTGCGATTGGCAGATGAAGTGATTTTGATTCATGACAATACAATCGTGATGACCGGTACCCACGCGGATCTCATTCAACAAAGTGAGCTCTACCGCCATCTGACCTACGTTCGTTTTTCACCCCTGCGGCTTATCGGAGTCTAAAACGCAGCCTTCAAAATATTTAGGAGGTCATCTTCGGTCGGCGAGATAGGATTAAGATCCATCAGTCGTTTTATCTGATGCGATTTATGCGCCATCGTTGGCAACATAGATTCCTGAACCCCGAGTTGACGCAGTTGTGGGCGAATGCCGACATCCCCTTGCAATTTGATGACAGCATCGACTGCCTGCTCTGCCTGAAAACGAATGGATTGGTTGATGTCAACCGCCCCCATCGCGCGACCGATCTCAGCAAATTCCTCGAGCCGATACGGCAAGTTGAATCGCATGACATGCGGTAACAATAATCCGTTACCTTCGCCGTGACTACAATGGACTGCAGCCCCTAAGGGATATTCGAGTGCGTGCACGACAGCCACGCCACAATTTGAAAAAGCCATTCCAGCGTAGGAAGCAGCCAAAGCGAGAGAATCGCGTGCCACTTGATGACCCGGGTCACGAACCGCGATAGCCAAGTATTGGCTGATTAAGCGAATGGCTTCCAGAGCTAACAACTTACCCAATGGATGCGCCCCTTCATAAGCACGTGCTTGCGGATCGGCCAAATGCATTTCATCCCAGCGTCGGGCCGTGTAACCCTCAATAGCATGCACCAAGGCATCGATGCCACTATGAGCGGTCACAGATGGAGGACAGCTATCTGTCAGACCAGGATCCACAATCGCAACACTTGGACGAAGATATGGACTTAAGGTACTTACCTTAATGTGGGCGACCGGGTCCGTGAGCACCGCCGAATGCGACACCTCGCTCCCTGTTCCAGAAGTTGTGGGGATTGCTATTAGCGGAAGGACTGGACCAGGTACTTTATCGAAACCAAAGTAATCAGATAATTGCCCACCATGAGCTAACAACAAAGCGGTCGCTTTAGCAACGTCGATATTGCTACCCCCTCCGAAGCCAATGATAACTTCGGGCAAACTTTTACGCCCCAGAGAGACCGCCTTATTGAGAACTTCTAGCGATGGCTCAGCCTCCCCATCCTCGAATATCACAAGCTCAACCGCACTCTTGTTTATCGCTGCCTGTAAACGTTCGACTAAGCCAAACCGGAGCAAATTTTTGTCCGCGATCACCAATGCCTTGCTGTATTTTTGACGGGAACAAACTAATCCCAAATGCTGTAAGCAACCGCGACCAAAGACATATTCCTTGGCCATCGAGAATTTCCAGTAGTTTGTGCGCGTTGACATTTTGACCGATCGCTGAATTTAAAGCTTTAAAAAGTTTGCCACGAAGACCCCGAACTAGCCACATAAAATCTAAACAGGCATTGCTTGTCAGATGAAGAGGTCGCCAATGCATAGATTATCACATAGAAACACTGCACATCGAGAGACAGTGGCTTAAGATACGACCAAAATAAAAGTCATGCTTATCGGTACGGTCGTGAGTTAAATTTTTTCCTTGATTAACTTCGCGAGCATCTCGGGCTTATCTTCTTTTTCCAGAGTTTCGATTTGCTTCTCAGTGTAACCAAGCGATTGCAAGTGGGGCTTAAGTTGCTCCCAAACTTTTATGCGTTTTTTGCCTTCCGCTAAATACAGCTCCGTCACCAACTCCTGCACTCGCTGAACAGCGATACCTTCACGGTTACGATAGTAGTTTTTGATGACACCTTGCTGGTATCGAGAAAATTTTTCCATGGATTCGTTCTCAGTTAAAGCAGCAAAAATTAAGAAGGGTTTTACGGCCAGACGGGGCAAAAAGGCTCACTTAACTATCCTTAACAACCTAACATTCGGCGCTCAACGCAGCAAACCTTTGGTCGAAGCCGCCAGGATGAGAGATGAAAACGCACACCATTAAAAAACCGCCCTGTTCTTTAACAAAAAACAAGGCGGCTGGTAAATTTTAGAAACAATTAGTTGCACCGGAGCACCGGATACTTAAGCTTCCATCGGCCCTTGGACGCCGCCGGTGAGCTTTTCGCCGTCGAGATACACCGGTTTGTAACCACCGATCGACTTGAAGTAGCCGATTAACAGCAGGAAGCAAACCGCCATTACCGCTGGCACGATGGCAGTCACCTTAAGAGCCATGCGGCTACCGAACAAGGTCGCCTCGTTGACAGGTGGCTTATCGGTCTCGGCGGTGCCCTTCGCCGAAGTCCACCAACTGTTCAACGCTTCGAGATTTTCATCTTTTCCACCTGCTTTTTGCAGGATTTCCAATTCGCTTTGAAGGGTTTTACCATCGTCGGCCAGAGTCGAAACCTTCGCTCCGTTCAAACCATTGGTTTTGAACGCCAAGAAGCTGTTTTCTTTGTCAGCCTTGTAACGAGCAAAAGTGTCAGACGAGATTTCCTGCAACTTCTCAGAGGCGAACTTATCTTGCTTAAATCCGATGCCAGGTCCACCTAAGAGACCCGCAGACAACATTCCTACACCGCCAATGATACCCAAGGTCACTGCACCACCTTTTGGATAGCGTTCGGAAACAACAGCCAACATCGTAGGCCAGAAGAAGGTCTTTCCTAAGCCATAGATGGTCAAAGCTGCAAGAGCAGCGGCGGTTGTCTGAACTCCACCCAAAGTAAACAATCCGATGGTTGCCAATACGGCGCTAATGAAGAGCAAACCAAGTGGTGAGATCTTGTGCACGATCGGTCCGGCGACGAAACGTAGCACGAACATTAAGGTGGAGGTGTAGACGAACAACCATTGCCCCGTTGTGGTATCTAGAATTGAGCCGGTGATGCGCGTGATCCAAGAATCGGTTCCCAATTCGACGTAACCGACCATCGCATGGATAAGGAGTAGGAACAACAACAGTGGAGAGGCGAACTGCAACAGGATTTCGCCAAGACTGATTCCCCGGGCACTTGCCTCAGTTGCAGGCATTTTTTGTCCAAAAATCATCAAGCCGTAAAGCAACACAGGAACCAAGAAGAGGCTGATCTGAACTTGCCAAGAGAACGTTCCTGCCATGAAGATCGAGGCTACACCACCCACGATCAGACCCGCGGGCCAACCAGCGTGTAAGATGTTCAGGTAGTGAGTCTTGTTGTTCGGAAACAGTGTAGCCACCAACGGGTTCACAACCGCTTCACATACACCGTTGCCTATAGCAAACATGAACATGCCGATAAAGAGGCACCAAAACGTTGCATCTTTACCGAAAGCTGTGAAAACCCAAGGTGCAGCTAACGTTACAACGGCAGACAAAAAGTGGGTGATGAAAGCAAATGTCATCAATTTGCCATAGCCAATCTTCTCAGCAATAAAGCTCGAGAGGATGATGATGACGCCGAAGCCGACGAGTCCACCACCGGTGATTCCCCCCAATTCCGTCTGCGTAAAACCGAATGCTTTCGACCATTCACCGAGGACGCTGGCTCCGCGGACAGAGAAACCGACACCGGCTGCCAGAATCGCCATAAATCCAGCCCACAAAAGGCGGTTGGCATTCGGGGCAATCGCATAATTTGATGCTTTGGGATCGCTGGAATGACTCATAAGAAATTACCACTTACAAAAATCACAGGTGGGAAGATAAAAAGAAGCGCCGGAACTCAGGCGTTCCTGGAGCTATGCATTCAAAACGTAGGTAGCGTACCGATCTGCAATCGTTAGTTCAACGACGTAACCAAATAAAGGCCATTTATTTGCCGACAGGCCGAGATTAGGGCGAACAACGGGCCGATTCTTTCGGTTTGTCGATTTGCGAAAGATACGCTTTCTAGGGAATTTTTACCTCGCCCTTGCGTGGAAACCCAATTATATTGGGGGTTGGACCGATTTGGGCCTCCCTTAGATAGCCGAATCCGTATCGATTTGAACTCCGTCAGACTTCGTGGGTTTGCCTTACACCAAGCCGTTCTTAGTTGGTAAAAAACTATGCTCCGCGTTTCGTTTGCTTCAGTTTGCACCATTCTATTAGCATCACTAGCCTCGCCTGCCCTAGGACAAATTAGTCCGAGTGACGCAGCGAGCTTGGGACTAGAACTTCATTGGACCGCTGCCCTAAAAACGAGTCTTGCCGAACCAGGCAAAACCAGTGTGACGTTATGGCAAAGTTCTCTACCAGCCAAGACGTCAATCGAGGTGGCTGCCGCGGGCAAAACCGTCTTGCTTGACACCTCTGCGTTGGGAAGCGATGGCCAGCCAATCGGTGTCGAAGGTGCTAAAGCCCAAGCGGAAATGATGGCCAAACGTATGCGTTTTGCCGGCCTCAAGCCCCTCATAAGTGAAAAAACCTCGCCGACAATTTTTCTTCTCAGCACTGCATCGGATGGTGCCGTGGAGTTGATGGATGCGGAGAGTGGTAAGTCTCTATGGGCCACTCATGTTGGGCAAATTGGTCAGCCAACTTTCGCCGCTACCATCAATGACAAATTCGTCGTCGTCACCAACGGCTCAACCATTTATTTGCTAGAAACCGCCACCGGCAAGAGTTTTGCTTCCTTCCGTTCTGAAGATGCTCCCGGCGAGGCTGCATTCGAGATGAACGGACGTGTTTATCTCGTAGCGATCACCGGAAGAGTGCTCAGTTATGCCATCGAGGATTTGCAAGCGGAGCCTTGGCGATTTGTCTACGGTGGTCGTTCGATGATTCGACCAGCGTTTAATCGCGTTGCCATGTCCATCGCAGTCCCAGTTGAACCAAAATACACCTACTTCTTTTCTGCTCCATCGGGATCGCTAGAGAACGCAGACGCTTTCAGCCCAAGTCCACTTGCTCGTTTAGAATCTCAAGCACCGGTCGTCGCTACCCCAGTTCCCTTCGAAGATAGTTTTATTGTTGCCTCCCGAAGCGGTGAAATCTTCCGAATCAATCCAGCACTAGGGGGAAAGATCGCTTGGACTGCTAGCACTGGTTCTGTCTTGTATGATCCGCCGGTTGTCACGCCAGCTGGCGTTTTTGTAGTGACAGACGAGGGCATCTTATTGGGTTATGACTCAGCTACGGGAGATGTTCTGCCTGGCTGGGGCGGATCCTTGACCGCTTTCAAACAGGTTTTAGCGGTAAGTGGCGATCGAGTTTATGCCCGTAATACGGCCAACCAATTAGTAGCCATCGATCGAACCAACGGGAAGATTCTTGGGGCAGCTGGTGAAAATCTGCGGTTTAGTTTTTCCAACAGAATTACGGATCGTCTCTACGTCGTTACCAATTCTGGTACGGTACAGTGCTATGCCCAAAAGGGAATGGTCACACCGCAAATCCATGAGGTCTTAGCTCCCCCACCAGCTAAAGAAGAAAAAGGCAAAAAGCCAGCGGCACCTGCCGCGAAACCTGCCGACTCTTCAGCAGAAGAGGACCCATTCGGCGGAGCCAATAGCACGACCGATGAGGGAGCAATGGAGGAACCTGCCATGGAAGAGCCAGCCAATGAAGCTGATCCATTCGGCAACGGGTAAAGCAATATTTCTTGTTGCAAAATTCATTAGTGGAAAGTTCTAAGACTTCTCTCGCTTAATTGCTTTTCTTACTCGAATCAGATTTGCTCAGCTAGCCAAACAACAACTCCTGACTGCAAACCCAAATCACCTAACTTTCTAGGGTGCCTTAGGGAGCAGGCGGGAATTGTAGCCACTGAGCATTATTTGCATGCACAGCATTATTTGCGAGAAGAAGCGTTAAACCACAACAAAGTAACTCGAAAATAGCCTAGTTCCTTTTTCAATTCAAACGGTAGGCTTCCGCCTCTCAATCGCCATCGGTGCAATATCGCCGAATATCGCAAATCTACAGATTAACGAGCTTGCTTGCCTGGCGGACCGCAGAAGTCTCGCTCATTTCTGACGCAATCCCTTTTCGCGAAGACAACACACTTGGGGTGTCGGTCTTGGTTCCAAAGAAGGGTTGGGAAAGTAGCTTCTTCTATCGTAGCCAGGGTTAGCGGTTGAACGTCCTGACATATTCCTAGAATCAGTGCTACAATCGTTTCCTTGGGAACAGAAGTCTGAAGCATTTTGGTAAATACGTGAGGGCCTTCTAGCAACAGAGGTCGGCTCTTGACTAGCACCAAACTGCCGTTTAAACCATTGGCCTGGTCATTTACCTGGAAAGAATCTGATGGGTCCATGGCCAAGTTACATCGGGCGGAACTCAGCTACGACTTTCCCCGTTGTCATGATCTTTTATTTTTTTGGAATCTTGAGGCAGTGCCTGTGAGCGAATCTTTGCCAATCCGTCGTGCTCTCATCAGCGTAAGCGATAAGACAGGACTTGCTGAATTGGGGCTCGGTCTTCAGCGTGCCTCGATCCAGATTTTTAGTACCGGTGGAACTGCGGAATTCTTGCGATCCCACGGTGTTGAAGTCACCGATGTGTCGCAGTACACCAAGTTTCCCGAAATCATGTCAGGCAGAGTCAAAACACTCCATCCTAAAATCTTCGGTGGTATTTTGGCTCGTCGTAATGAACTTGAAGACCTCCAAGCGATGCAATCCTTGGATATCTCTAGTATCGACCTAGTCGTTGTTAACCTCTATCCCTTCGAAGCGACGATTGCCAAGCGGGGAGTGACAAGACAAGAAGCGATCGAACAGATCGATATCGGTGGCCCTAGCCTCATTCGTGCCGCAGCCAAGAATCACGAGTTTGTTACCGTCGTCACCAACTCTACACAATATGCTTCGGTTCTATCTGAAATTGACGAACGAGGTCAGACGACTCTTGGAACACGTCGTCGCTTGGCTGCAGAAGCATTTTCGATGACTTCCAGCTACGATGCTGCGATCACAGATTATCTGCATGGTGACATTTGGGCTGGGGAATTCCCTCCCTCGATCAATATTTCCATGGAACGCAAATCGCAACTTCGCTATGGTGAGAATCCACACCAAAAAGCAGCCGTGTACGAGCTAACCAAAAGCCATGGAGCCAGTTTGGTGAACGCTCGGCAGGTGAGCGGAAAAGAGCTTTCGTACAATAACTTACTCGATTTGGATTCTGCTCTTTCCATTGTGCGAGTTTTCTCTCAGCCCGCGTGTGCTGTGATCAAGCACAATAATCCCTGCGGTGCCGCTTCATCACACCGTCAATCTTTAGCGGCTCGCAAAGCCCTGGATGGTGACCCTGTATCTGCCTTCGGAGCTGTGCTGGGATTCAATACGACGGTCGATGAGGAAACTGCAGAAGTCTTGGTTGAACCAGGCCGATTCATCGAAGCGATCGTTGCACCTGACTTCGAAGCGAGCGCGGTTGGCATCCTAACGTCCAAACCTAAATGGCGAGACAGTATTCGTTTGATGCAAGTCGGCCACGTCGCTCCTTCCGAACGCGAATTAACGTACAGGATCATCAGTGGTGGCGTGCTGGTGCAAGAGGCCGATGTGCTACCACCATCCCCATTGCAGTGGAACACCGTCACCAACGTACATGTTGCCGATGAATTGTGGGACGATATCGCTTTTGGCTGGGAAATGGTCCGACATGTTAAGTCCAATGCAATCGTTCTAGCCAAGGACACCTCTCTGATCGGCGTCGGGGCCGGGCAAATGAGTCGCGTGGATAGTGTAGAAATTGCGATCGAAAAGGCAGGTGATCGCGTCGGTGGCAGCGTACTCGCATCGGATGCCTTTTTCCCCTTCCCAGATTCCATCGAACGTGCTGCGGAGGCTGGAATTGTTGCGATTATCCAGCCCGGCGGTTCTAAGAGAGATGACGAGGTCATCGCTGCCTGCAACCAATATCGCATCCCCATGATCTTTACGGGTCGCCGTCATTTCAAACACTAATTTATCATGGCCCAAACTATCCTCGACAAGATCGTTGCCACAAAGCGCCACGAAATCGCAAAGCTCGGCGAGCATACAACACTCGCTGAATTAGAGCGAAAGTGTAGAGATGTCGCCCAAACCAGGGATTTTCTAGAGCCTTTAGGGAAGTCCGGTAATATTCGGTTAATTGCTGAAGTTAAAAAAGCGAGACCTTCCAAGGGGCTGATTAGGGAGAACTTTGAACCAGTTCAAATAGCCCTACAGTACCAATCTGCAGGCGCAAGTTGTTTGAGCGTTCTTACTGACGTTAATTACTTTCAAGGCGACTTAGCTTATCTAACTGCCATTCGGCAATCGGTCTCGATACCAGTATTGCGGAAGGACTTTATTCTCGACAAGTTACAAATTGCGGAGGCAAGAGTAGCAGGAGCGGATGCGGTTCTCCTGATTGCCGAATGCTTGAATGACGCTGAACTTAAAGATCTTTATCAGTACGCGCGAAGCCTAGATCTACAAGTCTTAGTTGAACTGTACGAAGAACAGAACTTACCCGCCGTGTTGGAAACTGGAGCGAGGCTAATCGGTGTCAACAATCGAGACCTGAGGACATTTGAGGTCGACCTTATTCACGTTGTCCGATTGCTTCACCAAATCCCTTCGGACAGACTCGTGGTCGCTGAAAGTGGAATCCACACTGCAGCCGAAGCAAAAATGCTTCGCGAACACGGTATTGCTGCCATGCTTGTGGGCGAATCCTTGATGCGTCAAGC
>JAUMAI010000382.1:0-2146 GCA_032116775.1 Pirellula sp.
GGTTGCGCCACGAGTGGAGGATAATGAGCAAGAAGAGAGCCGTGGAGCAGAGTATTGGTACGATCGATTGCAGCATGAAGAGTTCAGTGATTTTAAGGTTGGATTATTGCATGGACGAATGGCGGCTAATGATAAAGAAGAAGTGCTACGGAGATTGAATGCACACGAGATCGACCTGCTGGTTTCGACGACCGTGATTGAGGTGGGCATCGATGTTCCCAACGCTTCGGTCATGACGGTAATGGAAGCAGATCGACTTGGACTAGCGCAGTTGCATCAGTTGCGTGGTCGAGTCGGGCGAGGAAAGCATCCTGGTTATTTCTGTGTCTTTCCTCGGAAGGATACGGGAGTTGAGGAAAATGAGCGGCTTGTAGCGCTGACAAAAACGCAGGATGGCTTTGAGTTAGCAGAACTCGATTTCAAAATTCGTGGCCCGGGAAATCTCCTCGGAACAAAGCAGCACGGTATTCCCCCGATGCGCATCGCTGACCTGTCACGCGACAGCAAGATTCTCGAAGAGGCACGCAAGGTGGCACTTGAAATAGTTGCCAATAATCCTCTCCTTGAGGGCGAGGATTATCGTCGCTTGAAACGCCAAGTGCTCGGCCGATACGGATCCAATCTCGAATTGGGGGACGTGGGTTAAATCGATCCGCTTAGTGGTACTAATTGAATCGGTGTGCCGCCACGCTGTAAGTAAAGACGATAAAGTTGCGCATACAGTTGCGCTTGTGCTAAGTAAAACCAGCCCAAGGCAGGGAAGATGCCAACAAAGCAGAGTAACATCCCTAAGAAAGTCAGTACTACGCTGCTTAACACAAGAAAAATTGCACCGAGTATCAGTTGACCAAAAATACGACGTACAAAATCAAGATGCCATTGGAACTGAAACGCTTCGCTGAGATTTCCCGTCAGTCCTACTCGAATGGCTACTGGAGTGATGACGAGCATAGCGCAGAGGCTCATCAACAAACTAGTACCGAAAATGATCACAAAGAATGTAATTACGGCAATGGGATTAGGTTCACCGCCATTCTCTGTGGCGACCCCCAAAGCCATGGAGAGTATCATGATCGGTAGGAAAATAAACATGGCGAGAACGCCGTAGATCAAGCCTACGATTAATTGCGCTAACCACACCCAGAGACCTCTTAGCAGATAATCGCCAATCTTGTTGACATCAAAATCTGGATATGTGCGATCGGGTGATGTTTGTGAGGAAATCACAATTTGCATTTGGTACCCAAAAAGCACCAATTGCCCAACGATCATCGAACTAAAAAATGCGCCCAGTGCACTCCATAGCAGATTCATCATCCACTGTGGGCTTTCAAAAACGAAGGATAAAGTTCGTCCAAGTTCTAGAGAGGATGAATTACCTGCTACTGGTTTTGGGCCTGTGGGGGCGCGATAAGGATCTATGCTGGCCATCGTGGCGGTGCCTTATGATTATGGAGACAATTAAATGTTTGCTTGATTTAGCCGAAATTTAGCCTAATTGGGAGGGTACAGCCCACGGCGTACTGTTCATGGCAGAAGGAGGAGGCAAACTTGAGCCGACTAAGCCTCCTGCTACGCCACCGAGCACGGACGCGAGCACGAGTGACATGAAGGATCCCTTTAGATCTTCCCAGTGCATGATTTGATAGACGAAAATGTAGAACGGGCAGAACATCACTAGCAAGCCTTGGCCGACGCTTCGCGAGAAGGCATGCACCAGCGTCAAGATAACAGCGGCTAGATTGAGAAGCATCGATGCACAGGCAATAATGATGCCAATCATGAAAGGTATTTTGAATTGTTGGATTCGCCCCACCAGGGTGTTTGGATCCTGCGGCCCCATCAATTGCGAGTCAACGATAAGCACGGCTCCGATTCCACAAAGTGCAACGACCAGCAAAAGAATTCCCATCACGTACCAAGGTAGGCCAGACTTTTCATGGCTTTCGTGCATCTTGTCGTCGCGTTTCATATTAGAAACCGCTTCATCAAGATACATATTTCCAAAGCTGAATTCAGATTGGCTTTGGTGTTGTTGGAGTTGCTCTCCCGTACTCAAGTTCAGGCCGCAGCTGGTGCAGAGAACCGAATTGCGCTTTAGTGGTGTGCTGCAGCGTGGGCAGGTGGGGCCTGTTGGTTTGCCAAC
>JAUMAI010000383.1:0-6584 GCA_032116775.1 Pirellula sp.
TTGTTCAAAATGCAGACGGCCAGCGGCAAGGCTCATCTGCTGCTGTAGCTTCTCCAGCGGATAATCCAATTCCCCCAGGAGAAAACTGCGGGCCTGTTGAACTTGCTTCTCATATGCCGAGCGATTGCATGCACCTGCGCATGGTCCCAAACAGGTTTGCAGTTCCAAGCGTAGGCACCCTGGGCGTGGTGAGAGATCAAAGAGTTGTAATTGATCGGTAAACGAAAATGGTACCTGGCTACCACAGTCTCGCAGTCCGAAAATACGGTTTAAGACTTCAACGGCACGGCGAATTCGTCCTGAGCCCAGCAATGGGCCTTGGCATGCGACGGCTCTAGAGTCAGGCATATTCGAGACATACAACGTTTCTGCAGGAGGCTTACCGAGGCAAAGATAAACGGGTCTTTGCCGCTTCGGCATACCCTGAACATTGAAACGGGGTTGAAAGTGTCGGATCAAATACTGTTCACGCAATAAGGCCGCGAATTCACTCGGCTGGGATTCCCAGACGATCGATTGCGTACTTTGAACAATCCGTCCCGCTTTTTCTTCTTCATTATGAGGCAGAAAATAACTCAGGAGTCTCGAACGGAGTGACTTACTTTTGCCAACGTAAATAAGTCTGCCTCGTAGATCCAGCATCCCATAGACGCCGGGTGAACGTGGAACGTAACGACGAACGCCACCCCGCAATTCATCAATGATCCGTTCCGACTCATTGTCATCAAAGGCGGCGCTACCATCTTGATCGCATGGTCCTAAAGTGGGGTCGTCCTCGCCAATCGCTGCTGGCTTGGGCTGCTGGACTGGGCCGCTTCTTTTTTTCTTACCAACTACGATGGTTGCATTGAATCTTGAAACAGACTGGCGAGGATAGGGGAGATAGCAATCTTCTCCGAAATCTTCGAAAATGTCATCGTCGAAAATCCGTTCTCGCACGTAAGTGCCCTGCCAAGAAAATGAGTTGCTATGCTTCCCTGCCTGTTCGTTATTATGCCCCAGAAGAACGAAAGGATGCAAGGGAATTGGCGCTGATTCGGACTCACGTTTTCGCTATGATTCTTGAGCCTCGCTGGGAATACACTCGTATTGGCGCGGATCGGCAACTGCCGAAAGGAATCGGAGCGAAGTGATGGGCAGTATTTTTCAAGTAGAACTCGATGCCTACTGCGGACCGCTCGATTTATTGCTCTACTTAGTTCGCCGTGAAGAACTCGATGTCTCCCTGCTGTCGCTAGCACGAGTGACTCAACAATTCTTTGAGTATCTGGATGCCATCGGCTCTTTGCAACTAGACGATATCGCCGATTTTGTCGAGGTTGCTAGCATTCTTCTGGAGGTCAAGGCAAAGCAGGTGATGCCAAAGGTTGAGGCGCAGCCAGAAGTGACCGCGGATGTGAAAGTTGACGATCCAGCGGATCAACTAGTCCAGCGTCTGTTGGCTTACAAAAAGATACGAGAGGCTACGAGCATTCTCGATGAGCAAAGCCAGAGGTGTCAGTTGCGGTATTCGCGACTGGCCAACGATTTACCGGTACGTCGGCAAGACATTGGCGAGCAGCCGATTGCGGATGTAGAAATTTGGGATTTGGTAAGCGCTTTTGGTCGTATATTACGGGAAAAGCAATCCGCCCCTCAAGCGACGGTTATTTATGACGAAACTCCGATTCATGTTTACATGAAACGGATTCACCAAGAAGTGAGGCAGGGTGGCAGAAAAGAATTGTCGGAGTTCTTTCAGCCGGGGATGCACAAGAGTGCATTAGTAGGAATGTTCTTAGCGACACTGGAATTAACCAGACATTACGGGCTGGAAGCCAAGCAAGAAGGTGAATTAGGGCCGCTGTGGTTGGGGAAAGGGGCCGATTTCACCGAAGAAATTGCGGTGCATGAAGTCGATTCGGTTGTTGCAGACATGGTCAAGCGTTCAAACTTACCTTAGGCCCCTCGATGAAAATTACGCCAGAGCCTACACTGTCGCATCATATTTTGCTCGCATTGTGATTCAGAAAAAGACCGGTCTGTTAGGGCTTTCATGGACAACGCACCTTTTCGGCAATTGAAACATGGGCCATGGACCATCGAGGGATATTCACGAGCAGCCGTGCAGTCGTACTGGAGAGTACAGGAGTTAAAACTCGGTTTTGACCTTGGAGCTCAACCGTGGGACTTTATGAACACGCCCACGTATTTCCTCAGTCACACGCACTTGGATCATGTAGCCGCATTGGCGGTGTATGTGGCACGCAGGCGGATGATGAAGATGGAGCCGCCCGTCGTTTATGCACCTGCGCCTGCCATCGAGTCGCTGCAGCAGATGTTGAAGGTTTTTAGTCGATTGGATCGAGGCCGACTGCCGTGCGAACTGATCGCTGTGGAGCCTGGACAGGAAATAGAGTTGAGTCGCGAGTTAATGGTCACAGCTTTGGCGACCAAGCATACGATTCCTTCGCTTGGTTATATCGTGTGGGAAAAACGCAAGAAGTTAAAGCCGGAGTACTTGGCTCTTGCGGGACACGAAATTCGCGATCTGAAGAATCAAGGTGTTGAGATATCCAGAGATGTTCGACTACCTTTGATTGGCTATACGGGCGATACATCGCCTGCTGGATTGGATATTAACCCCGACTTTTATAATGTTCCGGTGTTAATCACTGAGATGACATTCGTTGCACCTGGTCATCGAAAAGAAAAAATCCACAAGCATGGACACATGCATCTGGATGATTTTGTGGCTAGACGCGAGGAATTTAAAAACGAAGTGATTATTGCTGCCCATTTCAGCACTAGATATACCGATCAGCAAGTTGAACGATGGGTCAAGAAATCGATTCCTGATATGTTACAAGGGCGATTGCAGCTATGGCTCTAAAACGCAAAAAGATTACCTGGCTAAGAAATGGGTAGTAGCTCAAGTGTGATTGATTACCTATCGTCAGCGGGCGATTTTCCAGAGCCTCAAGCGGCCTATATTCATGTCCCATTCTGCCATCATCATTGCGGCTATTGCAACTTCACACTTATCGCTGGTCGAAATGATCTCGTAGATGCGTATTTAGACGCATTAGCCAGTGAATTAAGTCGATTGCAAGTACAACGCAAGGTTAAAACCATCTTTATCGGCGGTGGAACCCCCTCTTTGCTTTCCGCGGCTCAAACCGAACGCTTGCTAGATATGCTGGCTACTTGGTTTTATCTTCCTTCGCTCATTGAGTTCTCGATCGAAGTGAATCCTGCGGATGTGACTGAACATAAGATAAAACAGTGGCAGTCCTATGGTATCAACCGCGTAAGTGTTGGAGGACAAAGTTTCAATGCACGAAAACTCAAGTGCCTCGAACGTGATCATTCACCGCAGCAATTACAAGACTCTCTTTTCCTGTTGTTGCAAAACTTTAAACGGGTATCGCTTGACTTGATCTTTGGCGCGCCACAGGAAACTCTCGAGGAGTGGGAGATAGATTTAAAGCAGGCGCTTAGTTCCGAAGTGGGACATCTTTCAACGTATGGTTTGACCTACGAAAAAGGGGCACGCTTCTGGGGCTTGCGGGAGAGAGGAGCCATTGTCCCAATCGAAGAAGAGGTTGAGCTTTCGATGTATAAGATGGCTCATTATCTACTGCCAAGCTTCGGTTTTAAGCATTACGAGGTATCCAACTTTGCGAAGCCCGATCAGGAATGTGCGCACAATGATACGTATTGGAATGGTGGAAGATATTGGGCCTTTGGGCCAGGCGCTGCATTCTTCGTTGGACGTACGAGGGGTGTCAATCACCGCAGTACAACGACCTATATCAAAAGATTAATGCAAGGATACGGCGCCTGTGCCGAAAGTGAAGATCTCACCGATGAGCAACTTCAAAGAGAGCGATTTGTGTTCGGTATGAGGAAGCTCTCTGGGGTGAATTTGAGGCAGCTTGGATTTCTGGAGGCAGGACAAGCCGAAGCGAATATGCTTCACAAGATAGAAGAGCATATAGCAGCGGGATGGATGAAACGCGATGGTGACCGTGTGTATCTGGCAGAGTCTGGACTTTGGATTAGTGATTCACTTTGGCCAGCCTATCTGTAGCGATCAACGGGTGCTAAGCTTTTCGGTATAGAGACACCTTGCTCAGTCTGGTTATGATTCATCCGCTACCGTTTCTGCGATCGTACCTTCAGCCAGAATCGCAATTTGTTTCCTTCCGATTTCAGCTAAGAGCAAGACAGAGTTTTTATCACCTGATTTTGAAATCAGTGAATTTTGTAAACGATTTGGATCGAGGCCACGACAACCGCGCTTTTTGACGACAATCGAACCAACCTCATACTCTCGCAATAGTCTCTTTACCTTTTTTTCATCCCAGGCAATAGTCGCTAGAACTCGATAAGGAACAACCAGGGGATGATGTGGTTGCGAGTCTGTTGTCAAATAACCGGTGATGTCACCGAGAGGGCTTAGGCCGAGATCTTGTGCCAATGAAGCTGTTAATTGCGATGCACGTACGCTCGGATGGAAGTCGCAAATATAGCTGCCAACTTCCGTCGTAGTGTCGAAGTCATCCAGTACTTGTCCGGAGTAAGTGGCGACGGTCCCCATGCTGTTTAAAGATATGGCGTACCGATTTGGGGCTGGCAAATCGGGAATACCCCAGAGAAGCAATTGCTGTCGGCAGTGGCGGCGATCTCCCACCCAGGCTCGAGAGCATGCATCGGTCCAATCTTCGCTGACGTCGCTAGCAGGTGCAAGCTTAATGATTCCACCAGTGGTTGCTTCCCTGAGAACTAGTAAGGCTTCAAGCGATGGCTCCATCAGATCGACAGAGGTTGTGCGTTTGTCTCCCGGACGCCTGTCCGGATCGACGTGAACCCAGCCGGAAACGTCATCCAATATTTGCGTCACATCTGCGCAGCGGACATCGAATGCGTATTTCGCGGAAGATTGTGAAGTGATTGGATCGGTCGTATGCCAGAAGTGATTGGCTGCAGTCAAGTAACTTGCCAAGGGGTCGCGATCGATTGCGATCACAGGATGTTGTTGCGAAAGCGCGATCGCATCAACACCTATACCGCAGCAGAGGTCGTGCACCAATTCACCCGCGGGAATAAGACTGGCTTTGTAAAGAGCTGTTTGCCAATCGCTGGCTTGTTGTAGTAAGGTTTCCGTCCAGAACCAAGTCGCTGCTTGCGGGAATCGTGGCCAGCTCCGCTTTCTCCAAAAGGCCTGCTGCTGGCACCACGCATATAGCAGACTGTTTTTGGGTAATGTTTTACTCAGTGGTGGAAGAGAGGGATGTAGCTTTTGTCCGGCCAGTTGGCGAATGATCTGTTCGCATGCAGGCGAAGTGATCTTTTGCCACAGTTCATTTTCCGAGGGCGTCATATAAGGATTTTGCGAGTGTACAAGGTTGTGATTTTGGTATCAATGGTCGCAATCGTGAGGGAGCTAGCGATTGCGGCGCGCGATTAAATCGCTCATTTCGATTTCAACGAAGCGTTAATCATAGTCAAAGTTTTGCCTCGCGTGGTGTCGAGACTTGAGAAGTGGCGCATTATGTTTCTAGTCGGAGTCAGGAACGAATGGTCTCGGAAGGCAAATTCTCGTTCAAATGGGTTGCGCTACTGGCCAGCGCAGCAGGGACTCCATGGATGGTTCATCAAACAACTCAAGTTCGTGATCAAGCAATTGAGGCGACACATCGAGCAACTGATAGTGCTGATGCTTTGTGGAACGACGCGAAAGGATCCATGTCGGCGTTATGGAATAACTCGACTAGCAATCAAGGACTTTCATCACGTAATGCGAAATCAGGTGGCAATGATGGGTGGAGTTTTCCCAGTGATCCGAAGTCGTTGAATAGCAACGGCTTTGCTGGCAACGGCAATGGTTACCCAGAAAATCCGAATCGTTTCGCCTCAGCTCCTGCCTTTGGAATGTTGGCCTCAACGGGGGAAGGTGCGAACGCCGCTCGACCGCTAAATGGTAATGGTCAGGTCGTTGCAAACAGCCAACTGCAGCAGTCCAGCCCTGCGGGGGTAACGAACTCTGCGCCTGTTGATTTCCGCGAATTTTTTCGTTTTGACGCTACACCCGATTGGATCGCACAGACCTATCCTCGCGTATCGACGGTAGAGACAGAGCGTGATCTGTTTGGATATCGAGCGCCTCTGGTGAGTGGCAATAAGTTGAATGATCTAACTGGAACGATCACATATTATTTTGATCGTTACCAGAAGGTCCAACGTATTCAGTTTCAGGGTGTGACTGGCGATCCACAGTCTCTGATTTATCTGATGACGAGCTTCTATTATTTTGTTCCGAAGCCAGTCCTAGGTGGGCAATTATTCGTCGTAGCTTGGAATTCGGATCCAACTGGAGTTTTTGAAGTAACTCGGGCGAACGTTGTTTTCTCTGCCAACCAACCCGGTTCGTTCAGGATTTTTCTGGAGATCAATCAGCCGAGTGTACCGGGGGGAGTGAGTCCGGAAGGACGCAAGATTCTGGAGCGTCACTTCGGTTCATTAACTGCACGTTGAAGACGGTCCAGTTCGCGCTGAATCTCTAGCATCCTCTGCTGCATATCGAGCATTTCAGCTCGAAG
>JAUMAI010000384.1:0-3973 GCA_032116775.1 Pirellula sp.
GACAAGTGTTAGATACCTTAGTTGAGTAATAACTCAAACGGTAGCAGACCTAGCCTAGCGGCTACGGGTCAAACGATCTATCTCCAATTAGAGAGGTTTGGGTATCGTCAGCAGTAACGAGACGCTCGCGCGTCGGGAGCACTTACAAGCTTTTTCTTTTTTTCCTCTTGTACAACGTTCGACCAAAGAGTGAACTGTTAAAAGAATTCAATTCCCGCAGAGCAGCTATTTTCTGACGGTTCTCATTTTAGGTGCGTTAACATGAGATTGGCGTATACGCTCATCACCCTGTTTTGGTTGAGTCTAGCCATTACTAGCCCCGCGGCTCAGCCTCCCAATATTATTCTCATTTTGGCAGACGATCTTGGAGCCAAGGAACTAGGTTGCTACGGCAACAACATCCATAAGACACCTAATCTTGACCAAATGGCGCGTGATGGTATTCGGTTTGAAACATTTTACGCTACGCCTTTGTGTACTCCTACCCGCATGGCTTTGATGACGGGGCAATATGGTTTTCGCAATGGCTATCTCGGAATGGCCAATGAAGCCTTCATTCCTGCACCGGAGTCTCCACAAAGACAAATCGGAAATCATTTTACGCATGCCGATTTACTTAAATTGCAAGGTTATAAGACCGCGATGGCAGGTAAGTGGCAACTATCAGGTCAACTACCCAATCTGATCTACGACGCTGGGTTCGACGAGTATCGCATGTGGGCCTATGATCACAATCTTCCAGCCGGAGTTACTCATCCCGCTCATGAAAGACCCAATGGAAACACGAATCGCTATTGGCACCCATGCTTAGTAGAAAACGGAAAGTATTTGCCAACTACGGCAAGCGATTATGGACCCAATCGCCTCAATGAATTTGTGATCGACTTCGCTCGTCGCCATAAACAGCAACCCTTCTTTATTTACTACACATCGCTGTTGACGCATGGTCCACACTTGGAAACGCCAGACCCCGCAAACAGAGATAATCGAAAACCTGCGAATTTCCAATCCAACGTAGAGTATCTTGATCATCTCATGGGAGAACTACTTTCTGCCCTCAAAAGCGAAGGACTCGATAAGAATACGATTGTTATCTTCGTAGGAGACAACGGCACGGCGGGATCTGGGAAGGGAACTGTTACTGAATTAGGGGTGCGGGTACCTTGTATCATTCAGGGCCCTGAGGTCACACCAGGCGTCGTTTCTAGGGCGGTTGCCGATCTTACCGATATCATGCCAACCTTGGCCGAGTTATCGAATTCGCAAATACCAGACTCTCATACAACTGATGGCGTTAGCCTTGTCCCCGTTTTACGTGGAGAAAAGGCCAGCCATCGCGACTGGATTTACAGCTATCTGGACGACGGGAGATTGCTACGCGACAGCCGTTGGCTCATGCAGATTAACAAACAAAATGGCGGCGACGAAAAGTTTTTCGACTGCGGTGAGAGCCGAGATGGAAGTGGCTACAAAGATGTCACCAGCTCCCAAGAGCCAGAAGTTGTCACTGCTCGTGATCGTTTCCGACAAATACTGTCAAAAATACCAACTCCAAAACCGCGTGAGGGCGTCGCAGTCAAGCCAGGTAAGTTAAAACAGCCAGCCAAACAATCAGCCCCAGATCTTGGAGCCAACAGCAACTCCGTCTACAATCGACGAAGCCGATTTGAAAAGCGTGACATCGATAAAGATGGCTTTATCAGTCGGCAGGAATTTTTGAAAACGATAATCGGTAATGACCAAGCGGCTGCACAAGTACGGTTCAAAAACTTAGACGTTAATAGTGACCAACGATTATCGCTGGAAGAGTTTTTAGAGAGCCCCAGCCCGAAACCGTAATCGCTGTGATCGCTATGCAGATATGTACTGCCTCAGATTCAACGCAACCATGGAGTTCAGAGTTGCACAGCCACCATCTTGTGTACTTAAAACTCTCACCTAAAGATTCTTAGGATAGAAAAAGCCAGGTTTCATTTCTTACAAAGAAACCTGGCTTTATGTTGACTGAAACATCCCTAAGGATAACCTGCCGCGATCTATTCTAGTTCGCAAGAGGTCGGCGGGAATTACTTAACAGCGGATTCGACAGCTTTTGCAACTGCATCAAGATTTAGATCCTTCGCTTGAGCAAAGCCTAGCGAAGAAACTACCTTGCCTTCGGAAGCTACAAGAACGGTGATTTCGGCTTTGGTGTTCAAACCGTAATCTTCTGGGCCATTTTCGAATTCGTTAGGAACAACGAATGGAATGTTCTTGGCCTTGCTCTTTTCGGCAAGTTGCTTAACGGCGGTAGTAGCAGCATCTTTGCTGTCGCCAAGATAGTTAACGAATACGCGCAACTGCTTGTCGCTGTTCTTTTCTACATGCTGATCGAGGGTGTTCACCAATTCCAATACCTTGGCATCAGATGAACGAGTGAAAACCATCACCTGAGGACGTGAACCATTTTTGCAACGATAGCAGAGGTTCTTGCCAGCTGGAACGGAGTCATCTTCGGCACCACAAACCTTGGTGACGTTGAATGGACCGATCGATTCGCCAGACTTCAAGCCGCTGGTAACTTCGTCAGCGTAAGAAAACGTTGAACCAATCAACAGGGTGGCAGCGATTGCCAGGATTTTGAAGCACTTCATCTCAAACTCCTAAACGGGAAAACCAAACATGCAACGCGGACTCTATCAAATCGTCCGCAACCGTTAAATAACTTGGTTGATAGACGCGATATCTCAACTACAAAAGCGTTGCGACACGCCTATACTATAAGTGTGCCGGGCAAGAGGTGAAAGCGGTCCCTACATTTCTCGAACACCCCAGGCAGCCCCTCTCCTCTAGATTGACAGTCTGGGAGATAGGTTAAACCCAGGAAAACTACGTTTTTCCCAGGGAAAACGTTCTTGCCGGGTAAAATAACTCGCCCGTTTTTTGGAGTAGCAGAGCATGCCAAACTCATCAAATATCTCATTTTTTCAGTGTCTACGGCTCGCTATGGGGTTATGGCTAGCACTGCTTGGAACCTACTCGCCAGCGCAATCACCGGAAGGGGAAGGGCTTTCCTCGAAAGCTATCGCGACGCAACATCAGGGGCCGGTTGACGTTTTACTTACGCGCGATGGAAAGCAACTTTTGGTCATTAACGAGCAATCGCAGTCAGTGATGTTAGTATCGCTAGGCAGTCGCACCATACTCGACGCGTATCAATGTGGTGAACGTCCAGCTAAACTCGCGCTACTTGGCGAAACGCAATGTCTGGTGAGTTGCTCCTATTCAGGTGAGGTTCAGTGGCTTGATTTCAAGACTGGCCACTTTGAGCACATCCATACATTTTCAGTTGGCTATGAACCCATCGGACTAGCCATCGACGAAAAACGAAACACCGCTTTTGTAGCGACAGCCCTAAACTCCTCAGTTGCCGAAATCGATCTCATAAATCGAGTGATTGTTCGTCGTATAGAAGTTGGACAATGGCCGCGCTACTTAACTTTGTCGCCAGGCGGGACACGATTGGCTGTCGGCTGCAGCGGGGATAGTCGCGTCTACGTAATCGATCCGTTGGCTGGAGAAGTACTGTACGACGAGCCGCTAAGCGGTGGCATTAACATTGGCCATTTCAAACCTTCGCGCGACGGTAAATATGCCTATTTCCCGTGGATGGTATACCGAACCAATCCTATTAACGTGCGCAATATTCAATTGGGTTGGGTACTCGCCAGTCGTATTGCTCGAGTTCGACTCGATGGGCCAGCGACTCGCGAGGCGATTTCCTTAGACGTACCACGCTTGGCAGTTGCGGATCCGCATGGTTTAGCAATCTCCCCAAATGAGCATCGTTTGGTGTGCACAGCCTCTGGGACACATGAGCTACTCGTTTATCGCTTACAAGACCTGCCGTTCGTGGGTACAGGTGGTCCGGGAGACTTAATCGATCGCAAGTTGCTCGAAGATGACGATTTGTTCTATCGCATCGAATTAGGTG
>JAUMAI010000385.1:0-2784 GCA_032116775.1 Pirellula sp.
TTGCAGGGAGAACATCAATGGCATGCGGAATATACTTGTCTTCAACCTCGCACATTAAAAAATACTTATAGGAATCTGCTATGGCACGTTCTACCTCTTTGGTCGAAAGATCCCTAAGGAAACCCGCCATGGACACTCCGGTTGCGATTACTAGGTCGGCGTCTAGAGTTTTTAAGCAGCTTTCCAGGTTCTTCAAGACCGTGTTTCCAACGGCGCTTCTGTGTTTCTCACTTTTGATTCGTTCGGCGATTTTTGAAGTGCCGTATCCCTGTTTCGATTTCTTCGCGGACTTAAAGAGCGAAACCAAGCCGGTGTAAAGCCAGTTCCACTGAACATCTACACCACTCTTCACTTTGCCGCAGTGTTGTTCTAGAGAACCTGCTGGGTCAGCGGATATTTCAATAAGAAGATTGCCTAGGTTCGTTCCTTTGGTCAGAGACACGTAGTTCTCTCGGATAAACTGAATCGATGATTCGAATACCTTCTTCGCTTGAATCCGTGCTTCATACTTTTCGGCCATCGGCTGGCGGCCTCGAGCGATGATGCGACCTATATCATCGATGCTGAGGCAGTCAAAAACCGACTCAACGACTATTGGAGTCTTCTTTGCGCCGAGAGGACCACCAAGAATCTCGGGATCTTTGCACCGGTATCTATTTTTGCCTTCCGAAGTCACGAGCTGCCCCTTCGTCTTATTGTTGATCGGCCAGAAAATGTCGAAAGTCGCCCAATCAAGAGGGCCAGAGAGTAGCTCTCCACGCGAAATTCTATCCCTATCCGAAGAACAGAATAACCCGAGCTTGCTCACGCCACGGTTAAAGCGCGTGTGTCGCGTGTGGCGAAGGGTGTAATCTTTCTCACGTTTGGCTATATTTGCCTTGGTAAGAGAAATATATCCGCCCGCATTAAGGTCTCCGGAAACATCGGCCGACATTGTTTCCTTAATCTCATTAATCAATCCTCTCAGTAAGGCTCGCCGCTTAGCAGTGCTGGAAAACATCTTTTTCAGTTCGGACTGCCGCTGCGACTCGTCCATCTTATCTAGCCGAGCCAACGTTCGAGTGTCCTGCGCCAAACCCCGGAGGCTGCCATCTTTATCGAATTTGCTTGCTTGCACAATTCCACTCAGCGACATGGCCGCGATTTTGAGATGCCTAGGCAATATGCGATCGTCAAATAAAATAAGATAAACTCCTTTTAAATCCAGGTCATTAACCAGTAATTCAATTAGTTCCGCAGAGTCCCTTTTGAATTTCTCCGCCCAATGGACCTCTATTTTACAGTGCGTTACCAAGAAAACGAACGACGGTTTTTCGCGGCTCTCGCCAATTACGACATCGTTTCGAATTGAAACACCAGGCAACTTAACTTCGCGGTAAACCTGCAGGCTGGCCCATGAACTGCCCTTAATAGCTTCCCGGACGGCGATCGCGGAGAGAGATTCGTAAAACTTCGCGGTTTTTTCTCCAGCCATACTTTAGAGGGTGTCGAAATTGGGGACTTTAACAGGAAGAGGTAACTGCTTATAGCTCGCAGAAAAGATGAGCTGGCCAGTGTCCATGACCTGCAACTCTCTCTGGAACCCGGATAGATCTGCCGAGGCAATCTTGATAGCTTCGCGACGCTCCGCATCGCTTCCAAGTGCAAGGATGAGTTGGGTATTGATCTGGGAAAGGATGCCCGCATCGATTTCCGTAACCTGCTGGCTCACCACCGTCAACCCCACTCGGAACTTGCGTCCCTGCCGGCTGATGTCCCGGAAAACGCTACCGAATTTCATGCGAGCCGGATTCAGGACGCTCGGCGCTTCCTCAACGACTACGCTTACCAACGGGAGTTCGTCGAGGCTGCGTTTACCATTTTCCGCCTTCGGATTCAGGTAAGGCAGCCTGAACTCACCTTCCGTCAACCTCCTCACGAGTTCCTTTGCCAATTCCCGAAGTCCGATCTTTGTCTTGTTTGGTGTTCCTGGGGCATCGCCATTATCGAGCGCCTGCCGTATGGCCGCTTCAATCATTTTGTCGCTCTCCGCCGAACGCAAGGCACGCCGCAAACTAAAAAGGAGACGCGCAACAATGGTGGTGATGAGAAACTGCTCCAACTCTCCCAAGTGGCTCGAATCGACAACAAGCACCCGGCCCGTTTCCAAGGCGCAGATGATGTCTGGCAGCAGGCTGGTATAGGTGTTGTATCCTGAAGCAGAATCGGAATAGAATTTCTCGAATGCCGATTCTGTCGCCGTCAGAAAGGAAAGTCTGCGCTGCACCGCTTCAATGGTTCCTTCGGTGAAGGTGAGTGTCCCAAGCTTTGACTGAATGTCGGGCAAAGACAAGTTGGCCAACTCGTAAACCCAGTCCTGACCACGTCGACCATAGTAGGCATGGACAAACATGCTTTGCTGCTCAGAAAAATCGAGGACCGACAGGAGATCTCCCGGCGTGATGTCTGCGTAGCTCAGCCGTAATCGTTTCATCAGCGGATCCTTCTTTTCGTCATGTCCCAGCGGTCGGGCGGTGAGGTAGTAGAAGGGAGCCACGAGGGCTTGTTTTTGCTTCTTGTCATACCCTTCGACAATCTGCCGCACTCCACCGTGCTTGGGCAACTTCGTCTGAGACTCATGCCAGCGGCAAAACTCATCGTGGGGGTCGATCGCAAAGAGGGACACGGGCGTTTCCTTCACCTTGCCGATGTGCACCTTTTCATTATGGCGCAAGAACGACTCGATGAGGACCATCATCAGGTTGCTCTTACCCGTTCCAGTGCGGCCAAAAATGCCCAAGTGGG
>JAUMAI010000386.1:0-2123 GCA_032116775.1 Pirellula sp.
ACGTTCGTGTAGGTACGCAATTTGTTTACGGAGTAAAAGGTTGTCCCCGTCACTTCCTGGCAAAGTGTCTGGTTCAACGAAGGTGAAGAGGAGGCGTTCCGGTTTAGGTTTTCGAAAATCGCGAGCGACGTGATAACAGGAAATATCATTGGCCATCATCCGCTGGACGGCCCCCATTGCGCCACTGGGAGTTGGATTGCGTTCTGTTACGGTGATCGAATCGATTCCGCCATAGAGAATTGCCATTTCATCATGAAGCCTACCCCAGCGTTTTCCGAAAATTGCAGCAACCTTGCGTTCAATTTGTTCGGGGCTTAATAAACGCACAACACCGATGTCTTCGTAGTAAGCCTGTTGCTCAGCTGTTATATCTGCCGGCAACCATGAGTCGGCTCGGTAGAAGTCGCTCTTGGCTAATTCCTTAAAAATTACTTTAAGATTGAAATTGGATTTCGTAAACCGTTGTGCAACATCCTCAAGCAACGCTCGCTGAGCGACGTAAACACAGCGCCGTTGTTCGAAATAAGGATCTTCGATATCAAGGGGCGGTAAAAGTGGGCGGCGCCCGAAGAGAATGAAATAGACATGTTCTACCATGGCAACGGCAAAACGAGGATCGCGGGCAATACGTTGTCCTAGCCACGCCGGGGCTTTCCATTTTTCGTCAGCAGATAGGCTTTCACCTTCAAAGCCTGCAGGAAACATGTCGTCGTACCAACCCTTCGGCCGAGGTCCAAAATGGCCCTCAAAATCATAGTCTTGGTAGATGCCGGCTAATGGATCTATCTGGCGATGACAGATCACGCAGTCAGCGGCTTCCATTGTCGGATTAGCAAATTTGGAGGAAACTGCCGATGCATCGCTAGAGCGTGGAGCTAGGGACATCACATCGATGCCAAGCCAATGCTGATAGATCATTCTCGCCCTAAGGCGGTTACGATTTGTCTCTGTGGATGGGTAACGTCTAAGGTAGTGAAAGGAACTAAGGATGCCCGAATGAGGAAAGAGCCCAGTAGCGGAAGCTTGTTGTTTGCCACTGCGATTTGTTAGAGCAGGCAGCCGCGCAGGAATGTATTCGAAGGGATCCGTAGGATCTTTAAACTGCGATTTTACCTCTTCAAATATACCGTAACCTCGGGCGGTATAGGGTGAGACCATGAGATAGTCGGCGGTGATCGCTTCGGTAAAAGGAAGATCGTTTTTAACAATATGAACGAGAAGTTCATAAGGTTCTCTAAGCAAGGCTTTACGATAAACGGCCGCCAGATTCCACCGCTCCCGTTCCTGTTTCTCCGGCGGTATCGGGCTGAGGTCGTAGTTCTGGTACCAATTGCGTGTCTTCTCAAAATGTTCATAAGAAAGAAGTGTTTCAGCGTTATCCTCAATTCCTTCAGTTAAGAGAATATCGTTAAAGCCTTCCTTGAGTCTGTCGTAGAAAGCTGTTTCCGTCATTAGAGAATCGAGAAGTGGATCTACTGCTTGAATTCCATCGCGACGGATATGGCTCAATTCCTCGTTTGTAGGTAGTCTTGCTCCCAGGCTAAGCGTCAATCGTCTCCATAGCGCAGTGGGGCTTACCATCGAAAGATTGTGAGATTCAAGTAACGGTGGCGCTGAGTCTTTTGGGAAAGTAAATCCCGCATGAGAATCGCCACTTGTTTGGACATGATTGACAAACTGTTCAAGCGTTTTCAAAGCGACCGAGTTTTCTTCGATGACTTGCCCACCTCCATGCTCCATTTCGCCGAGTATTTTTTTCAGGACGACCACCTCGCCATCTTTTGTAAGACCGACAATTCTCCAGAACTGCTCGGCGTTGTGGGAGAGCGCCGAAGTATCTCGGACACCGAGCGGTTTCGTTAATACGAATACACTTTGGGCTGCTTCGCCGTTGGAGTGATGACAACGCATACAAATCGGTTCACCGACTTTGCCCCACACTTGGCTTTCGAACATCCCTGCAGCATCTTGGGGTTCATTCAAGCCACAGGAGGTTATTGCAGGTTCGATCGAAGGAGACGGTGAGGGATTGTTTACAGAAGTCTGGCCGAAAATGTTCGTAGATAATGTGAGCAGAATCACAAGGTTCGCAAGCGATGCACGATGGGACGTTGGACAAGAAG
>JAUMAI010000387.1:0-1220 GCA_032116775.1 Pirellula sp.
TGCCATAGTCTGCCAGCAGGTAAAGAAAATGAAGGACTTATAGTGTCTGGCCGAATTCAATTTTGATGGTGTGGGGAACAACGATTTCGAGCAGTTCAATAACTGGATCACCATCCAAAAGAATCATCGCGGTTCGACCGTAGGTCAACATTCCCGGAGCGCATTTAAAAACTTCAGCCAAGCGTTTACCCGCTTTGATTTCCCAGAGTGCGGACAGTTGAACTTCTCGCATAACATCATGTTCAATGAGAATCCGGCCCAGAGGCGTTTTCTCTGCGATTATTTCTTCACATACTTCATCGTCTAGAAAAGTAACGTCTAAACGCACAATCCCATATTGCACGATTTGTCCGTCTGACTTGCGATGAAGCGCGATTTCGCGTGCATAGTAGGGCTGATCAAAACGGCGATCTAAAACCGAGACGTCTACTGGGCTCTCAAAGAGCTTTTCGACGGTTTCTGTCATGTGACCATCATGAGCGAGCAGATCCGCGAAACGCCAGGGCATCTCATCCACCTGGCATTCGCGGATTTCGCCTAATTGCGAAGGCTCATCGTAGAAAAGAGCAACGAGATCTTCGATCGCAGGTGGGCCTGAGGTGGGTTCTGGAGGCAAGGGCAAGTCTCCGACTGCATGATGAGCTATCACCGTTAGCGGTTGATGCTCGTTATGGTTGGCTGCAATGTGACCAAGCTTGGTGATGGTGGCTCATCGCGATGTAATACGGTATCGATTAGATAAAACAGCAATCGTTGCAGTGATTCGGGAGCGATATTCTCAGCGACTTCTTCTGCTCGTGCGCGATGTTTCTCAATTAACTTTTGACTCTGTTCAAACACGCGGGCCTTTTCGTAAAAAGCACGGATACGAGCAACCCTTTGTTCCGGTAGCAGGTTATGATCATCGATCGTGGCCAACATCTGCTCTTGATCATTTGGAGATAATGAGGCAAGTGCGAGAGCCCAGAGTACTGTGGGGCGTCCCCCCAGTACGTCTCCAGCTGCATGAAGCTTGTTGTTGCCATCGCCTTCCCAGTCTTGCAAGTCATTCAAGATCTGGAATGCGACTCCGAGGTTTCGTGAAAATTGTTTAACCGGTTCCACATATTGGCTCATGTCCGTGGCGGTCTTATCAGCTGCCAAGCGAATCCCGCTGTACAACGCGGCCTCGAATGCAGGCGACGTTTTCAGGGCATACACTTTCAGCGCGTCCAAGGGTT
>JAUMAI010000387.1:1230-7276 GCA_032116775.1 Pirellula sp.
AGGTTGCAAACGCTTGTTGCGAGCATCTCGCCAAAGCAATTCGGCACCCTGCCCTTCTGCCAATCGCGTATGGGCACTGGAAAGACAATCGAGAATATCGACCGCAGCTGCAGCTCCAATGTCTCGCGCATGATGGCTTACCAGTCGATAACCTAGACCGATCAAATAGTCGCCAACATTGATGGCCGTGGGTAAGCCGAACCGGAGATGCATGGTTGGTTGCCCGTAACGATATCCATCATCATCTTCGATATCGTCGTGCACCAAGCTCGCTTTGTGGAACATTTCAATACTCATCGCGGTTCGAAATACCGACGGTGAGAAGTTCTTGATGTAGCTTGCACCTTGAGCGAGAGTCCCCTCGCCTCCGAGCATCGCGTCATAGGCGGCTAGTGTGATGAAAGGCCGGCTATATTTACCACCTTTGCCTACGAAGTCTAAGCCGATAGCTTCCGTCGCTGCGATTGGATCCAAATCCTTTAGCGAATTATCATTGCTGTGGCTTAGTGGGGCAGAACCACGCAGGCGCGGTACTAACTCATCCACCTGTGGCGACTTGAACATGTCGGCCGAGGCGCGCAGCAAATGGACATAGCTGCGAGTCTGCTGGGCAGGTTGTTTGAACTCTGTCGTCAGCATTTCCCGCACCCACTCTTCATCGACACTCGTGTTGCGGCAATCGCTGGAAAGTAGTGGAACCGCCATGCAGGGAATACCTGCCAACAATATTTTATCGATTGCCTTTTCAAGCACATTCAAACATGCGACACCTACAATCGCATCGACATAGCCGCTTACAATAATTTTAAGAACGACTGGCGACCCCTCGGCCACCAATACTTTGTATCCCATCTCTTCCGCGATGCTGCGATAGTCAGCGATACTGCATGCTCCGCACTTCTTGCAGTTCATGCCGAATTCATCGTAATCCGCTGGGCAACCTTCGGCGTGCTTAAGGCAATGGGGTAAAAGAAAAAGTCGTCTGCTAGGTGGCACTGCGGCAACTTGGTCTTCCCAGAAGGCGGTGCTTAGAACAACCATCATCCAGCCAACATAACCCTCTGGAAGATTCATCTCCTCTAGGGTGCGTCTGGCGACAACTTCCATTTGGTCCTTGGTAAGAGGAGTTTCCTTGTTCATCCTGGATGCAATCTCGCGGCAGCGCATCTTAAGCCGATCACGAAGTTCGCGGGTTTCCGGGACGAGTTTCAAATGGCTCGTCTTGCGCTTTGGCGATTTGTTTCTTTGCGGCCGAGCAGCAGATGGATCCACTGTCGTCGGTTCGGTAGTCGGAATTGTGGACAAAGGGTTATTCCTAAGTATTACTAACCGCTGAACCAAGTATGCTGATAAGCATACGGTTGGATTCGTGCGGGTGATCCTTGTGTTGGGATAGTATTGTTGGTGCGGAGGGAACTATTTCGACTGGGGGCTGGAATGTGATTAAGCTGGCGCCGGTTTGCCGACCCCAAACGGCAGCTCTATGCTCCATCGATTTGTTTTTGGTGTTCAGGCTTGGTGTTCAGTCTTAGTCTGCAGTGCTAAGCCAACAGCGGCTAACGAGAAGACCAATGGATAAAGCTTCTCGTGATACCACAGTTTGGCGAAATAAAACCCAATCGGCCAACTTGTACGATGATAACCCAGGCCGATCGCTTTGCTCAACCAGTTTAGGCCTCGAATTGTAGCTTCCTCGCCTAGAGTGGTCTGAGGCGCAGAGAGCAAAGCCTCCAAGGCAACCGCCGTTTCTTCGATAGAACTCCCCTCTTTTCCCTCTGATCCATCCAGTTTCACACGGTAGGGGACACTTTTGCCACCCCCCCATCCGCCATCACGATTTTGGCTGGAAAGAAGAAATCGGAGCCCTTTTTCGCGGATTTTCACGCATTTCGGCTCGTCGCGGACAGCCCGCACCTCGTTCAGCGCCAATAAAACGCGCGAGGTTCCGTAAATTGGATTATCTTCACCAGAATGATCTTGGTTGCCAAACCAGAGTGCCAGCCAACTGCCGTCCTCGAGCTGCTGTTGGGTCAGATAATCCAAGCCGCGCCGGTGAGCCGAGCGGATTTGCAGGGTCAGTTGCTCGGAAAGTTTGGCTGCCGAAGCATGCTCCCCCAATCCCCAGGCGTCCAACGCACGCATAGCATGAGCCGTCAGGTCCGTGCCGCTGCGATCAAAAGGGAGCGTACCCCAACCACGGCAAAAGGTGGGCCAGCCTCCGTCACGGTTCTGCAGGCCCAAGAGCCAGCGGACCCCAAGTTCCACCGCTTCGGCAATCGCTTTACTTTGGGCAGCGGTGCGAACGGTCGAGGATCGATCCCAATATTCGCGAAGGGCAAGCAAGGCTGCCGGTGTGTCATCGGCATCGGGCACCGCGCCGCTCAGATTAGTCCAGCCCCATCCACCAGGGTCAGCGCCAGTGAATGGGTGTCGTATTCTGTGTTGGCAATAAAGCAGCCAATCGATGGTCTCAGGGTTAACAAGGGAGAGCCACTGATCGGTCTTTAAAGGACCTTGGTTATGGGGGCCGGAGGCTCGAGCGAGTGCCTTGATCGAAAGAGAGGTGACCCAAGTCGCCAAGTTGGTATCAATTGGCCAACTACCATCTGGCAATACACTATCAACAATGAAGCGAATGGCATGATTGGCGACAACGTGCTCGTGGCAGCCGATAGATGACAGGCTCATCAACACAAAACTTGTCAGAGGTACAGCTTCGAGGTACCCACCACTATCCGGTTGCATTTGCCGGAGCACTCGACGAGTCGTTGTGATGGCCGAATTTCGGACCCAGCGCCACGGAAGAAAACGCGTTGGTGAATGAAAGTGTTTCGCTTGTCCAATTGCAACCAAAGCAGGGACCGCATAGCTAACCACGGGCATGCGGACGAATCGATACCAGGCTTGAGGAAGGGCTGCGAGTTCAAAGGGAAGGGATGGTACTTCTTTCCAAGAAACCAATCCCGCCAAGGCACAATTGCTGAGAATGGGGACGACAAAGGTCTTATCCTTGCCATACCTTTTTCGCAATCCAGCCCAGCCCCCCTGCTGTTCTACATAACGCCAGGCACTCTCTGTCGCTTCTTGAACGTCGCGGCCGTTATGTCCAGTGAACTTGGCTAGCTTCCAGGCTGCAAGCACTAGCAGGGTGGTGGAAATGTTACTGTGACTGCGATCGGTATCTCCAAATCCACCATCGGAATTCTGATGCTCTAAAAGCCAGCAGCAACCGTGATAGGCAAGTTCCTGCAGTTGCTGATCCGTAAAAGGCGATGGTGATGTAGTACCTCGTTGACTCCGCGCTTCCAAGGTGACCGACAATGCACTTATAGCGGTAGCCGTTGAAAGAGCCGATGTGGAAAGTTTACCTGTCCAATGAGGTTTGTCCTGTCGCTCAAGTTGCAAATCTTTCACGAGAGTTTGCAACGCTTCTTCCAGATTAGCTTTGTCCAAGACAACATTCATAGCGGATGGTTGTTTAGAAGGTGGGTGAAGCATGTGATGCAATTGGTAGGTAAAAGCTCAGTAATCGCCAAATATTGGATTAGCAGTTTTTGGGTCGGGTTTGGCTAATCGCAGGCTCGTGGAATAGCCTAGGGTTGTTAAATCTGAGCCCAACTGGTCGCGAATCCAAATTTTGCGTCTGTAGAAAATTGCCGTTTTCGTATCCCCACTCGTAAATGGCTTGCAGCTCGTAGTACCATGACTGGCGTTTACTTATCGGATCTGTTTTCGGATTTTCGGGTTCGGTAACCCTATCCTTAAGTATCGCGATTTGTCAATTTGATGGGAGCCTTCGCATGAACCTGTATTCTTTCCGACGTTTTACAATCATACCCAGCATCTTCCTGCTCGGGTGTGCTGTCGTAGTTAAACCGACCACTTATGCCACCGAAATCTACCTTTTCACGACCAATTCCGAAGGAACGGTTCTGGATGGGGAGTCTGCAGCAGGTGTCGCTGCGGATGAAAAACAAAATCAATCGGGGGATTCAAAGCAGAAGGGGGCAGAGCCAGGAGGGAAAGATTCTGCCAAGGTGACTTTAGAACTACGTAGCCTAGAAGATATTTTGCAAGAGTTGTCTAAGCCTCAAGAGAAGTGGACTGTTGTGGATGTTTGGAGCACATCGTGCGTGCCATGCATGAAAGAATTTCCCCATCTTGTCGACTTAGCCAAGAAGTATCCTGACAAGCTAAGGTGCGTCAGCATCAATGTGGACTATCTCGGGTTGAAGTCTAAGCCTGCAGAAAACTACCGAGAAAAAGTACAAGGTTTTTTGGTGTCACAGAAAGCGGCTATTCGAAATTATCTATGTACGACGCCCGATTCGGATGTGTTTGAAAAGTTAGAGATCGAATCGATACCAGCTGTCATGGTCTATGGGCCTGACGGTCAAAGGAAGATGGTTTTCACCGACTCTAACAGTGGGGATGATGGAGTTACTTACCAGGGTGACGTCATTCCTTGGCTCGAGAAGCAAATCAGTCAATAAGCAAACAAAGTCGGCCGAGAGAATCGCGCTTTCTCTCGGCCGTTGTTGCTTGATCAAAATCTACAGCAAAACAAAAGTCGTTCAGCTTACTTCCCTACGTATTACTTCCCTACGCAGATCAAGTATCGGTCTGTTCTTAACAACACCTCATTTGCAGTAATCGCAGGGGTGCTGCGGATCGTGTCGTCGAGCCGAATCTCACCGAGCTTCTCGAATTTAGGTCCAGCTTTTAGTACGGTGACTACACCATCCTCACTAATTCCGATCAAGCGGTCTCCCGCAATGACTGGCGAACTTGAAACGTTACCACCGATTCGTTCCTGCCATTGAGTCTTGCCAGTTTTGAGTTCGAGGCACGTTACGATCCCGTTGTCTGCCCACAGAAAAACCCAAGGGGCAGAAATGACAGGAGTGGGAACGTAGGGTGCAGCGCGCTGAACGCGATAGACCTCTTGCGGTTTGCCTAAAACGGAAATCGCGATTAACGAATTGCCACCTCCACCTGATCCGCAAGTACTTAGTAGCAATCCGCTATCCAGTACTGCGCTGCTGACGACTCGTTTATCAAAGGCGGGAAATTCCCATTCTGTTTTTCCAGTTTGTGCGTCAATCGCGTAGAAGCCTTCTGTCGTACCAGCGGCCAGGATGAGTGTCTTGCCATTTTGATTGATGACACATGGCACACCATAGCAGACACGCGTTGTGATGCGTGTATTCTCCCACTGTGTCTCACCTGTTTTCAAGTCGAGAGCAATGACGCTGCTCTTGCCGGGTTCAACACCTTCAGGAAGTTCTTCAGCATCTTGGCTATTGAGCAAGATTAATTTTTCATCCACGATGATCGGAGATGTACCGAAACCGTGTTGGCTGACATAGCGGCCGAGGTCGCGTTCCCAAATTTTGTCTCCGTCGTGACTGAACGCCTGAACGTTGACATGGGTGGGGACGCCCCACGCGATAAAGACACCTTGCTCATTGACGACCGGCGTGCTGGAAGCGTAACTGCTACGTTGATGAAGCGTGTGTGAATCAGAGGGAAATGTTTTTTGCCATAGGGTCGCCCCTGTCTTTAGATCGATCGCCAATAGTTTGCGTGTTGCGTCGGTAGGATTGGCAGAGAAAATGTAGGCCCGCTCTTTCCAGACGATAGGCGAACTGTTTCCTGATCCCGGTATCTCTATTTTCCACCGAATATCTTTATCGGTCCATGGAATCGGAGCAGAAGTTATCGGCTGAACTCCGTTGCCGTTGGGACCACGAAAACGTTCCCAACCGACCGATTGCCCTGCAATGGGTTGTATTGAGAGCAGGGAAATCCAAGCCCCTAGAATCAACTGCAGGGCTGTAATCGATGAAGTACGGGAGCTTGGCCTGAGCATATTGCTGGGCCCTCGAAGGCGAGAAAAAGTGGAGTGACTCATGTACAAAACTCGGCAGGATGAACGTTGGGTCTGAAAAATTGGACCGCACAGTGGGCGAGCCAAGGCGTTGATGATAATCGATATTATCCGAATAATCGATTCAGTTTTAAGATCGCGAGCTAAAAGTACCAG